>MIAC01000119.1:276-1659 GCA_001830475.1 Rhodospirillales bacterium RIFCSPLOWO2_12_FULL_67_15 | reverse complement strand
GTCTTCCATTTCCGAGATCAGCCGCCAAGTGAGCCAGTCGAGCAAGATCGCGGCGACCGCGGTCGAAACCGCCAAGAACGCCGACGCCCGCATCCAGAGCTTGGCGGCGGCGGCGCAGAAGATCGGCGAGGTGGTGGAACTCATCACCACCATCGCCGACCAGACCAATCTGCTCGCGCTCAACGCGACCATCGAGGCCGCGCGCGCGGGCGACGCCGGCAAGGGCTTCGCGGTGGTCGCCGCCGAGGTCAAGAACCTCGCCAATCAGACCGCCAAGGCGACCGAGGAGATCGGCGGCCAGATCGGCGGCATCCAAGGCGCGACCAAGGAGGCGGTCGGCGCCATCGGCGAGATCAGCAGGATCATCGGCGAGATCAACGAGACCTCCTCGGCCATCGCCGCCGCGGTCGAGGAACAGGGCGCGGCGACCCAGGAGATCGCCCGCAACGTCGAGCAAGCCTCCAAGGGCACCGGCGAGGTCGCGTCCAACGTCGTCGAGGTGACCAAGGCCGCCAACGAGACCGGCCAGGCGGCGGCCCAGGTGCTGGAGGCCGCGGCCGAGCTCTCGAAGCAATCCGAGGGCCTGGGCAAGAACATCGACGACTTCCTGGTCGAACTCAAGAAAGTCGTCTAACGGACTGCTGCACAGCCCGCCCGCGCCGCGTTCCTCTTCGGGCCGCGGCGCGTTTCGTTTATGCTCGCCGGGATCCTCCGGAGTCCCCGCCATGCGCCCCCTCGCCGATTTTCCCGTTGCCGCCCGCCGCCGCGTGACGCGGGTCCTGGCCGATATCGACGACACGCTGACCACCGAAGGCCGGATCACGGCCGAGGCGCTGGCGGCGATCGAGCGGCTGGCCGCCGCCGGCGTGGACGTCATCCCCGTCACCGGCCGCCCGGCCGGCTGGTGCGACCACATCGCGCGCATGTGGCCCGTGGCGGCGGTGGTTGGCGAAAACGGCGCGTTCTATTTCCGCTACGACCGCGCGCGGCGGACGCTGGAGCGGCGCTTCGTCCTCGACGAGGCGACCCGGGCCGCGAACCGCCGCCGGCTGGAAATCCTCGGACGCGACATTCTGGCTAAGGTGCCCGGCACCGCGCTTGCGTCCGACCAGGCTTACCGCGACGCCGACCTTGCCGTGGACTATCGCGAGGACGTCGCGCCGCTTCCGCCCCAAAGCGTGGATCGGATCGTCGCGCTCATGACCGCGGCCGGCGCCCGCGCCAAAGTCAGCTCGATTCACGTCAACGGCTGGTTCGGCGACTACGACAAGCTCGCCATGACCCGGATACTCTTCCGCGAGCTTTTCGCCGCCGAGTTGGACGCGGTCAAGAACACCGTCGTCTTCGTCGGCGATTCGCCCAACGACGAACCGATGTTCCGTT
>MIAC01000119.1:147-267 GCA_001830475.1 Rhodospirillales bacterium RIFCSPLOWO2_12_FULL_67_15 | reverse complement strand
TCGCTGTCGGCGTCGCCAACATCCGCGACTTCGGAGATCGGCTGAAGGCGCGTCCGGCGTTCGTCACCCGGGCGCGCACGGGCGCGGGCTTCGCCGAAGTGGCGGACGCGTTGCTGTCGG
>MIAC01000119.1:0-66 GCA_001830475.1 Rhodospirillales bacterium RIFCSPLOWO2_12_FULL_67_15 | reverse complement strand
CACGGTGATGGCGCCGATCTCGCGGAAGCTGAAGCCTTCGCCCGCCGCCGCCCGGGTGCTCTGCGA
>MIAC01000118.1:9290-9445 GCA_001830475.1 Rhodospirillales bacterium RIFCSPLOWO2_12_FULL_67_15 | reverse complement strand
CCCCATGAGTGCGACACTCGATGCCCGCGGGCTCAACTGCCCGCTGCCCATCCTCAAGACCAAGAAGGCGATCAAGGAAGTGCCGGTGGGCGAAACCCTCAAGGTGCTCTCCACCGATCCCGGTTCGGTCAAGGACATGGACGCCTTCTGCCGCA
>MIAC01000118.1:7733-9258 GCA_001830475.1 Rhodospirillales bacterium RIFCSPLOWO2_12_FULL_67_15 | reverse complement strand
GACGGCAACATCTACACGTTCCTCATCCGCCGCAAGGCGTGAGCCCGGGTTCCGCCCGACCCCACCTCGCGCGCCTGCCCGCCGCCGGGTTTGTTTGGCTCGCGGCCGTAACCCTGATCTGGGGCACCAATTGGCCGATCATGAAGATCGGCCTCGGCGCCCTGCCGCCGTTCACCTTCCGCGCCGCCATGGTTCCGGCGAGCGGGCTTCTGATCCTCGGCCTCGCCCTTCTCGCCGGACAGCGCCTCGCCGCGCCTAGGGGCGCGTGGCCGCCGCTCTTGATCTCCGCCTTTTTCAACGTCACCGCCTGGCACGCGTTTTCGGCCTTCGGGGTGAGCGCGATGGAGTCGGGCCGGGCCTCGGTCATCGCCTTCACCATGCCGCTCTGGGCGGCGATCCTCGCCCGCCTCTTTCTCGCCGAACCGATCGGGGGACGCCGGGCGCTGGCGCTGGTGCTCGGCGCCGGCGGCATCGGCGCGCTTCTCTATCCCGATCTCGCCCGCTTCGCCGCCGACCCCCGCGGGCCGCTGATGATGAGCGGCGCGGCCATCGCCTGGGCGGCCGGAACCCTTTGGCAGAAGCGGATCGGCTGGGCGATCCCGGTGCTCGCCCACACCGGCTGGCAGCTTTTCCTCGGCGGCCTGCCGATCGTCGCGGCGGCGCTCGTCTTCGACACCGCCGACGCGGCGAACTGGCCGGCCGCGATCGTCGCCATCGTCGTCTACAGCATCGTCGGGCCGCTCGGCTTCTGTTACTGGGCCTGGTACAAGGTGGTGATGCTGTTCCCGACCCACGTCGCCGCCATCGGCACGCTGCTGATCCCGGTGCTCGGCGTCGCGAGCGGCTGGGCGATTCTCGCCGAGCCGTTCGGCTTGCCTGAGCTGGCGGCGCTGGCGCTCGTCACCGGCGCGATCGCGCTGACGCTGACGGAACGGCGATCTACGCGCTAAATCCTCGTCGCGATCAAAGCCTTGCGCCGCCGCGCATATTTATGTTGCGCCCCTATCGGGGCGCGGCGGCGAATCCCGCCGCGCATATTTATGTTGCGCCCCTATCGGGGCGCGGCGCAGATTGATCGCATGGTCCCCGTTCGCGACATCGACCTGGCCCGGCGGCGTCTGATCGGCGGCAGCTTGGCGCTCGCCGCGCTCGGGGCGCTGCCCGGAACTGTGGCGGCCGAAGCCTTGCGCCCGACCGCGGCCCAGTCCCGCGGACCATTCTATCCCCGCAATCTTCCGCTCGAGCAGGATGCCGACCTGGCCCGGGTCGCGGGCGCACCGGGGCCGGCGCAAGGCCGCATCGTGCACCTCTTCGGCCGGCTCAGGGACGAATCCGGACGGCAGGTCGCCGGCGCGCGGGTCGAGATCTGGCAGTGCAACGCCTTCGGGCGCTACCACCATCCCGGCGACACTTCCGCCCAGCCGCTCGATCCCGGCTTCCAGGGCTACGGCCGGGCCGCCGCCGACGCTCAGGGCGCCTATCGCTTCCGGACCATCAAGCCGGTCGCCTACGGCTCGCGCGCACC
>MIAC01000118.1:0-7632 GCA_001830475.1 Rhodospirillales bacterium RIFCSPLOWO2_12_FULL_67_15 | reverse complement strand
ACGGCGTGCGCGACCCGGAAAGCCGCGCCGCGCTCATCGTCGCGCTCGGCTCGGGCGAGGCGATCGAGCCCGGGACGCTGGCCGCGAATTTCGATATCGTTCTTGCGCGCTCCGCGTTCGGCCGAGCCTAAACCGCGGGCGGCATCACGCCGCGACGTTGTCGATGAGGCGCGTTTGCCCCAGCCACGCCGCCGCCAGCACCCGGTGCGCGCGGTGCGGATCCCGGGCTTCTTCCAGCGATTCGGCGTCGCGCACGGCGACGTAGTCGACCGGTGCGAACCCGGCGGCCTTCAATTCCGCCGTGGCGCGGGCTTCCTCGGCTTTGGCCTTTTTCCCGGCGGCGACGTTCGTCGCCGCCGCGACGAGGACGCGGTAGAGCGCGGGCGCGATCGCCCGCTCGGAATCCGAAAGGTAGGCGTTGCGCGAAGCGAGCGCGAGGCCGTCAGGCGCGCGCACCGTCGGCACGCCCGCGATCTCGACCGGGATATCGAGGTCGCGCGCGAGCCGGCGGACGACCAGGAGCTGCTGGTAGTCCTTTTCCCCGAAAAAAGCGATGTCGGGCTGCGCCTGAAGCAGGAGTTTCGTCACCACCGTGGCGACGCCGGCGAAGAACCCGGGGCGGAATTCCCCTTCGAGAATTTCGCCGATGCGCCCGACCGACACCTCGGTCTGGTGGCCTTCGCGGTACATCTCCGCCGCCTCCGGCGCGAACACGAGATGCGCGCCCGCGTCCTCGATCAGCGCCAGGTCGCGCGCCTCGGCGCGGGGATAGCGGGCGAAGTCCTCGGTGGGGCTGAACTGACGCGGGTTCACGAACAGCGTGACGCAGGTGCGTTCCGTCGTCGCGAGCGACCGGCGCACGAGCGCGAGGTGGCCCTCGTGCAGCGCGCCCATGGTCGGAACCAGACCGACCGCCGCCCCGTCCTGGCGCCAATCGCGGACGCGGGCGCGCAAGCCGGCGACGTCGCGCACGATGCCGAGCACGGGCGCTTCAGTCCTTCGGCGGCTTGACGCCGAAACAATGCTCAGGCGCAGGGAAGCGGCGGGCGCGGACGTCGTCGGCGAACCGGCGAACCGCCTGTTCCGCGGCCTCCCCCAGCTCGGCGTAGCGCTTCACGAACTTGGGCGTGAAATCGGCAAACAGCCCGAGCAGGTCGTGGGTGACCAGGATCTGGCCGTCGCAGGCGGGCGAAGCGCCGATGCCGATGGTCGGGATCGGGACGGTCTCGGTGATGCAGCGCGCGAGCGGCTCGACCGTGCCTTCGATCACCATCGCGAAGGCGCCGGCCTCGGCGACGGCGCGGGCGTCGTCGAGCACATGCGCGGCCGAGAGGTCGTCGCGGCCTTGGACGCGGAAGGCTCCGGCCTCGGTCACCGACTGGGGCAGAAGCCCGACGTGGCCGAGGACGGGAATCCCCGCGCCGACCAGGCGGCGGATCGCCGGCGCGACCGCGACCCCGCCTTCGAGCTTGACCGCCGCCGCGCCGGTTTCGGCGACGACGCGCGCGGCGGACGCATACGCCTGTTCGGCGCTGCGTTCGTAGCTGCCGGCGGGCAGGTCGACCACCACGCACGCGCGCTTGGCGCCGCGCACGACCGCCCGGCCGTGCGCGATCATGGTTTCGAGCGTAAGCCCGACGGTGGTGTCCATGCCGTAGACGATCATGGCGACCGAATCCCCGACCAGGATCAAATCCACGAGCGGATCGAGCCGTTGCGCCTCGGCCTTGGAATAGGCGGTGAGCGCGACGATCGGCACGCCGCCTTTGCGGGCGCGCAAGAGCTCGGGCGTGATTCGTTCGGCGGGCATCGGGTAGTCGGGGGCCATGGTCGGGAAACCCTGCAAGCGCGGTCCGGATGTTACCAGATCGCCGCCTCAGGGCGCCATGATCCGCGTCTGGTGCTGATACACGTCGTCGCCGCGCCGCACCAGCAGATGCAACGCCCATTGCCCGGGCTTGGGCAGCGCGACGCGGGCGGTGTAGCGCCCATCCCCTTCGGGAATCAGGCCGATCCGCCGATCGAAGCCTTCCTCCACGGGACGGCGGATCAGAAGCTCGGCGTCGGCCCCCTCGACCGGGTCGCCTTCGCGGGTGACGAGCCTGACTTCGATCACGCCGCCCCCGCCGCGCGGCTCGAACGCGATTTCCGCCCGCCAGCCGAGACGCTCCTGGGCCGCGCGCCCCTCGAGCGCGCGGTTGTAGTCGAGCCCGAGATCGCGATGGCGCGCGCCGGCGAGGCCCGAGAACGTGTCGTCCGCGATCCAGGCGAGAAACCCGTTGACGATCACGGTCACGGCCATGACGCCGAACAGCGCCCATGGATACCACCACCCGGTCTTGCGCGTGAAATCGTTCATGGTCCGGCGTTCACGGCCCGTTGAACACGTTGGCGCGGCGGTAGGCGCGGCCGTCGCTTTCGTCGGTCGCGGCGAAGACGATTTCGCGGGCGCGGCCTTCGAGCCGGTCCGGCCGCGCCCGGACGAAGACGCGGAAGGTGCCGACCGAATCGGCCTTGACCGGCAGCGCGGCCGCGGTTCGCTCCTCGGCGACGAAACCGGGGATGGTCAGGGTCGCGCCGGAAATCCCCGCGACTTCCAGCCGGAACTCCTTGTCGGCGCGCTCCATGTTCAGGATCTTGACCGTGTAGCCGTTGCGCAGGTCTCCGTCCGAGAGGCGCACGAACAGCGGCGCGCGGTCGGCGATGACGTGAACCTCGGCGCGCGTCCTGCCGACCAGGCCCGCCGCCATCGCCGCGCCGACGACGAGCAGGATCGCCGTATAGGCCACCGTGCGCGGCCTGAGCCAGCGGACCCGCGGCGGATCGCCCTTCATCCGCGCGGCCTGGTTGGCGATCGAATCATAGGCGATCAGGTTTTTGGGCAGGCCGAAACGCGGCATGATCGAATTGCACGCGTCCACGCACAGCGCGCAGCCGATGCAGGCCATTTGCAGGCCCTGGCGGATGTCCACGCCGGTCGGACAGACCTGGACGCAGAGCCCGCAGTCGACGCAATGGCCGCGACCTTCGAACGACTGGCCGTGCTTGGCGCCGCCGCGCGGCTCGCCCCGCCAGTCCTCGTAGGTGACGATCAAGGAGTGCTCGTCGAACATCGCGCCCTGGATGCGCGGCCACGGGCACATGTAGATGCACACCTGTTCCCGGGCGAAGCCGGCCAGCACGTAGGTGGTGGCGGTGAACAGCGCGGTGAAGCCGTAAACCTCGGCCGAGGCGCGTCCGACGAAGAATTCCCGCAGCAGCGTCGGCGCGTCGGCGAAATACATGATCCAGGCGCCGCCGGTCGCGAACGCGAGTCCGAGCCAGGCCAGGTGCTTGGCGGTCCTTTTCAGCGCCTTCGCCGGCGAAAGCGGCGCCCGGTCCAGCGCCATGCGCGCCGGCCGGTCGCCCTCGATCAGCCGCTCGACCCACATGAACAGGTCGGTCCAGACGGTCTGCGGACAGGTAAAGCCGCACCACACCCGCCCGGCGAGCGCGGTGATGAGGAAAAGCCCGATCGCGGCGAGGATGAGAAGGCCGGTGAGGTAATAGACCTCTTGCGGCCAGATTTCGATCATGAAGAAGTACGCGCGCCGACCCGGCATGTCCACGAGCAGCGCCTGGTCGGGCGCGCCCGCGCCGCGATCCCAGCGCAGCCAGGGCGCGCCGTAATAAAGCCCGAGCAGCACGATCAGCGCCGCCCACTTGAGGCGGCGGAATGTCCCTTTCACCTTGCGCGGGTAGATTTCCTCGCGCGCCGCGTAGAGCAGCGACGAAGAGGTCGCGACGGCGGATGGTTCGTTCATGTCATGGCCCGGACGAACTATCGAAACGCGAGGTCCGCGTTCGATCTATGCCGGCGCGGGCGGATGCGCAACCCAAGTCGCAGAGGGGTTATTTCCCGCCGCCGAGCGCGTGAATATAGGCCGCGACCATCTTGAGCGCGACCGGATCGAGCCGTCCTTCCCACGCCGGCATGACGCCGTGACGGGGAGTCGCGATCTGAGCCGCTATGGTCTCGCGGGTTCCGCCCAAAAGCCAGATGCCGTCGGCGAGATTGGGCGTGCCCAGATCCTTGTTGCCCTTGCCGTCGTCGCCGTGACAAGCGATGCAATTCTCCTCGAACAACTTGACGCCGGTGTCGCTTTTCGCGCCCTTTCCCGAAAGCGAGAGCACATGATCGGCGAGCACGCGGATTTCGTCCGCCTTGAGCTGCTCGCCGAAGCGAGGCATTTCGCTCGCGCGCGCGTCCTTGTGACCGGAGCGGACGCCGAAGCGCACGGTGGCGAGAATCTCCTCCGGCGCGCCCCCCCAGAGCCAGTCGTCGTCGGCGAGCACCGGATAGCCGCCGGGCCGGCCCGCGCCGCCCGCGCCGTGGCAGGGCTGGCAGTTCTCGGCGAAGACCGCCTTGCCGCCGGCGGTCGCATAGACGAGCAGGTCCTTGTCCTTGACGATCTCCGCGATCGGGGCGGCGGCCAGCTTCGCGCGCCACGATTCTTGCGCCTTGCGCGCGGCGGCAACATCCTTTTCCATCTCCGCGCGCGAGGAATAGCCGAGCACGCCCTTGGTATAGCTCGACAGGCTCGGCCACGCCGGATAGACGACCCAATAGCCGACCGACCACACGATGGTGGCGTACAAAACATACAGCCACCAGCGCGGCAGCGGGTTGTTCAGTTCCTTGATCCCGTCCCACTGATGGCCGGTGGTGTCGGTGCCGGTGACGGTATCCTTCTCCACGTTCGCCACGCGCGTTTCTCCTCTAGTCTTCCTTGAAAGGAATCCGGCCGTCCTCCTCGAAGCGGGCGCGGTGGCCGGGCCAGTACGCCCATGCCACGATCGCGCCGAAGCAAACAACCATCCCCATCATCCAGAAGGGGGTCAACGTCAGCACCAGCTCGGGCCAATTCATGACGGTTTCCTCCGTCCTTTCTTCAGCGCCGCGCCAGCTCGGGGCGGAAGGTGGTGAAGTCCACCAACGTCCCCAGCACCTGCAGATAGGCGATGAGGGCGTCGAGCTCGGTGATGCGTTTGGGGTCGCCGTCGAAATCGCCCATCGGCGCCTTGGGATAGCGCTCGGTGAACGGGCGGATGTCGCCCTCGCCCGCGCCGGCCTGGGTCTTGAGGTCGGCGAGCGCGTTGGCGATGTCGTCTTCGGTGTAGGGCACGCCGACCGTGCGCAGCGCTTTCAGGTGCTCGGCGGCGTCGTCGGCGCGGAGTTCGCGCCGCGCCATGAAGGAATACGCCGGCATGATCGATTCCGGCACCACCGCGCGCGGGTTGGCCATGTGCAGCGCGTGCCAGTCGTTGGAGTACTTGCCCCCGACCCGGGCGAGGTCGGGCCCGGTGCGCTTGGAGCCCCACTGGAAGGGATGGTCATACAGGCTCTCGGCGGCCAGGCTGTAGTGGCCGTAGCGCTCGACCTCGTCGCGGAAGGGCCGGACCATCTGGCTGTGGCAGAGATAGCAGCCTTCGCGGACGTAGATGTTGCGGCCCAACAGCTCGAGCGGGCTGTAGGGGCGCATCCCCTGCACTTTCTCGATGGTCTGATCCATGGTCGCGAGCGGGACCATCTGCACCAGCCCGCCGACCGAAATGGTGACGAGGATCAAAATCGAAAGGAGAACGACGTTGGTTTCGATCTTTTCGTGGCTGAAGGCCATGACCGGATTCCCTTCAGGCCGGCGCCGGCAGGGCGACCGGCTCTTCGTCGCGGACCCGGCCCTTGGCGGTCTGGACCAGGTTGTAGACCATGACCAGGGCGCCGGCGAGGAACAGAAGCCCGCCCAGCGCCCGGATCATGTAGTAGGGCCGCATCGCCTGCACCGTCTCGATGAACGAATACTGGAGGAAGCCGTAGTCGTCGTAGGCGCGCCACATCAATCCCTGCATGATCCCCGAAACCCACATCGCGGTGATGTAGAGAACGATGCCGATGGTCGCGATCCAGAAGTGCAGCGTCACGAGATTGAGCGAATAAAGCCGCGCCGCGCCCCACAGCCGCGGCACCAGGAAATAGACCGCGCCGAAGCTGACGAACGCGACCCAGCCGAGCGCGCCGGAATGGACGTGGCCGATGGTCCAGTCGGTGAAGTGGGAGAGCGAATTGACCGCCTTGATCGACATGACCGGACCCTCGAACGTGCTCATGCCGTAGAAGGCGACCGAGGTGATCAGGAAGCGCAGCACCGGGTCGGTGCGCAGCTTGTGCCACGCGCCCGAGAGGGTCATGACGCCGTTGATCATGCCGCCCCACGACGGCATCCACAGGATCAGCGAGAACGTCATGCCGAGCGTTTGCAGCCAGTCGGGCAAGGCGGAGTAGTGCAGGTGGTGCGGCCCGGCCCAGATGTAGAGGAAGATCAGCGTCCAGAAGTGGACGACGGAGAGGCGGTAGGAATAGACCGGCCGCTCCGCCTGCTTGGGCACGAAGTAATACATGATGCCGAGAAAGCCGGCGGTCAGGAAGAAGCCGACCGCGTTGTGGCCGTACCACCATTGCGTCATGGCGTCCTGGACGCCCGCCCAGACCCCGTAGCTCTTGGTTCCGCTCCAGCTGACCGGCACGGCGAGATTGTTGACGATGTGCAGCACCGCCACCGTCAGGATGAAGGCGAGATAGAACCAGTTGGCGACGTAGATGTGCGGCTCGCGCCTTTTCAGCAGGGTGCCGCCGAAGGCGACGAGATAGCAGACCCAGACGAGGGTCAGCAGCAGGTCCACGTACCATTCCGGTTCGGCGTACTCCTTGCTCTGGGTGATGCCGAGGACGTATCCGGTCGCGGCCAGCACGATCACCAGCTGATAGCCCCAGAAGATGAAGTTGGCGAGCGCCGGCCCGCCGAACAGGGTCGCCCGGCAGGTACGCTGCACGACGTAGAACGAGGTCGCGAACAGGACGTTACCGCCGAAGGCGAAGACGGCGGCCGAGGTGTGGACCGGGCGGAGCCGGCCGAAGGTCGTCCATTCGAGGTCGAGGTTGAGGACCGGAAACGCGAGTTGGAGGGCGATCGCCAGCCCGGCCGCGAACGCCGCCACGCCCCAGAAGACCGTGGCGGCGGTGAACTTGCGCACGATGTCGTCGTTGTAGGAAACCGCCGTCGCCTCGCCCCGATCGGGGTTCAACACGAATTGCGCGGCGGGATTCGCCGCCGCGCCCGCGCCTTGGCTTGCCGTCATGTCCGCCGGACCCTTCTCTCGCCTCGACCCGTTGGTCGCGAGGCCCCGCCGTTTTCGATCCTTTGCGGGGTGGCCACGCGCGCTCTTTTCTTAGCCTTGAAGGCTGGAACGCAAATTGACTCATGTCAACCGGGGCGAGATTGCTGCCGAAAACGGGGCTTGCGGCCCTCGGGTCCGAGGCCCGGAAACATTGGGATTCGGGCCGGTTTACGGTAAGGTCCTGCGGCAAGACGAGCCCTCGGGGGAAGGCGGGACATGACGGCGGCGGCTTCAATTCGGGGGATCGAACTGGGGCGGTTCGCTCTGGTCGTTGCGCTCGCGCTGCTCGCCGCGTGCGCCGAGTACGATCTCGAACCCCCGAAGCAGGCCGCGCCCGTCCCGCCGGTCGCCGCGCCTGCCGCCCCGCCTCCCGCTCCGCCCAAGCTGCGTGCGCCGGCCTCCGAGTTCCCCGCGAGC
>MIAC01000117.1 GCA_001830475.1 Rhodospirillales bacterium RIFCSPLOWO2_12_FULL_67_15 | reverse complement strand
GAGCGGCGCGCCGTCCTGACCTACGTCTTTTACGTCGCCCGCCCGCCGCAATGCGGGACCTGGACGAAGGACATCTCCAACAACTTGGACAACGCGCCGAGCGAGCATTTCGGCTGCGCTACCCAGCGCAATATTGGCGCCATGGTCGTCAATCCGCGCGATCTGATCCGGGTGCAGGACGAACAAGGCCGGTGGGGCGCACGGAGCGCCGATATCGTCAACAAATATCAGCGCGGCTCGGCGACCGCATCGCCGAAGGAAGCGACAATTACCGCGCCTGGCGGCAAGTGAGAATACCGGTCGAAAGGGCTGTAACTTGTTCTTGCGGGTAACCATAGAGGCGTTTTCGGCGCAAGGTCCGACGCGCGCGGCGTTCGAGCAGGCGGCCAAGGATTCCCGCCTGAGCCGTTCGCGCGTGACCGTCCATGACGGCGGCATCGCCGCCGCGGTCTCTTATTTCCGCGAAAATCCGAGCCCCCAGGTGCTGATCGTCGAGGAAGCGGGCGGCGACGCGGAATTGATGACCGCGCTCGGGAGCTTGGCCGAGGTCGTCGAACCGGGCGTGAAAGTGATCGTCGTCGGCGCCTTTAACGACATCGGCTTGTACCGCACTCTCGTCGGTCAAGGGGTGAGCGAGTATCTGGTCGCGCCGCCTGCGCCCGAACAGGTGGTCGAGACCATCCTCGGAATCTACCGCGATCCCGCCGCCGTGCCCCGCGGCCGGATCGTCGCCTTCTTCGGCGCGCGCGGCGGGGTCGGCGCCAGCTCGGTCGCGCATAACGTGGCTTGGCTGCTGGCGCAGACGTTCAAGGAGCCGACCATCCTCGCCGATCTCGACTTCTCCTTCGGGTCCGCCGATTTGGCCTACAACGTCGAGGTCAAGCAGCCGGCCTCGGATATCGTGGCGCAGTCGGACCGGTTGGACGACGTGCTGTTCGACAAGTGCCTGGTTCCCAGCGGGGATAACCTGAAGGTTCTTGCCAATACCGGCAATTTGAACGCCGCCGCCCCGCCGTCGACGGAAGCGCTCGAGAAAATCCTCGACCTGGCCCGGGGGGCCGCCGGCTTTATCGTCTTGGATCTGCCGCACGTTTGGGCCGAATGGACCCAGGCCGCCATGGAAATAGCCGACGATCTGGTCATCGTCGCCCAACCGGACTTGACGGGCTTGCGCGAATGCAAGAACATTTTCGCCGCCCTCACCGCCCGGCGCGGCGCGAAACCGACCCGCCTGCTGCTCAACAAAACGGGCGAAACCAAGAAAACCGAGTTGTCGGCCAAGGATTTCATGGAGGCGGCCAACATTCATACCGTTATGACCCTCCCCTATGCGCCCGAGGTGTTCGGGAACGCCTTGAACAACGGCCAGATGATCGGCGAGGTCGCGAAAACGCACGCGGTGACCGAAAGCTTGCGCAAGATCGCGGCGCAGGTTTCCGGCCGCGACGTGAAAGCGGCAAAGCCGGCCGGCATGCTGAATGTTCTCGGCTGGCTGCGTTCGGCCAAGAAAGACGACAAGAAAGACGGCACGAAAGTCGCGAAACCCAAGGCGGCGGGGTAACGGTTCCCGCCGCCGCGAGCGACCCCCGGGTCGAAGAGCCCGGGGGCTCGCGGCGATACAAAGATGGCGGCGGGGATTCGCCCTCCGCCGCGAGTTGAAAACCGAAGGAAGATTTCACCATGTTCGGCAAACGCACAGCACCGCTCAGCGTGGTTCCGTCCTCTGCCCCGCCGCCGAAACCGGCGGAGACGAAGCCGGCGCTTCACGCGGTACCTTCCCCGGCGCCGGAATCGAAGGATAAGTCTCCGGCGAAAGCCGAAGCGAAACCGGCGGCGGCGAAGAAGGCCGGCCTGGAGGAACGTCTCGAGGAGATCAAGGGCAAGGTCTTCGCCGATCTGATCGAGACCGTCGATCTCGGCGAACTCTCGAAAATGAGCATGCAGGCGGTGCGGGAGGAACTCAGCGACATCATCTCCGAAATCATGAGCATGCGAAACTTCTCGCTCAGCGCCGCCGAGCAAGAGAGCGTGATCACGGAAATCTGCAACGACGTGCTCGGCCTCGGCCCGCTCGAGCCGCTGATCGCGCGCGACGACATCGCCGACATCATGGTCAACGGCGCGAACAAGGTTTACATCGAAACCGGCGGTAAAATCGAGCTCACCGACATCAAGTTCCGCGACAACACCCAGCTCATGAACATCTGCCAGCGGATCGTGCAGGCGGTCGGCCGCCGCGTCGACGAATCGAGCCCGATCTGCGACGCGCGCTTGTTGGATGGATCGCGCGTCAACGTGATCGCGCCGCCGCTCGCCATCGACGGCCCGACGCTGACGATCCGCAAATTCAAGAAGGAAAAGCTCACCCTCGACAAACTGGTCAGCTTCGGCGCGATCACGCCGCGCGGGGCCAAGCTTCTCCAGGTCATCGGCGCCGCGCGCATCAACCTGATCATTTCCGGCGGCACCGGCAGCGGCAAAACCACCTTGCTCAATTGCATGACCAACTACATCGACAAAGACGAGCGCGTCATCACCTGCGAGGACGCCGCCGAGCTTCAGCTCCAGCAGCCGCATGTCGTCCGTCTCGAAACCCGCCCCCCGAACCTGGAGGGCATCGGCCAGGTCACCATGCGCGATCTGGTCAAGAACTGCCTGCGCATGCGCCCCGAGCGCATCATCGTCGGCGAGGTCCGCGGCCCCGAGGCCTTCGACCTGTTGCAGGCCATGAACACGGGCCACGACGGTTCGATGGGCACGATCCACGCCAACAACCCGCGCGAGGCCGTCAGCCGCATCGAGAACATGATCGCCATGGGCGGCTTCACCCTTCCCGCCAAGACGGTCCGCGAGCAGATCGTCGGCGCGGTCCACGTGGTCATCCAGGCGGCGCGCCTGCGCGACGGTTCGCGCAAGATCACCCATGTGACCGAGATCGTCGGCATGGAAGGCGAGGTGGTGACGCTTCAGGATCTTCTCGTCTACGAAATCCTGGGCGAGGACAAGAACGGCAAAATCCAGGGCCGGCACAAGCCGACGGGAATCCGGCCGTCGTTCTGGGACAAGGCGAAGTATTACGGCCTCGAGTCGACCCTGGCCGAAGCGCTGAACGAGGGCGCGTAACCCATGCTCGATCTTTCGGTCGTTGTCGCGGTCTTCGTCGTCCTGGCCTTCGCCATCGCGTTCGGCGCGATCTTGTACACGTCCAAGACGCTCGCCGAGCGCCGCGTCCGCGCGCGCCTGGAGGCGATCAAAACCGGCATGGATAGCGGACGGGGCGCGGGCCGGGACGCGCAAGGCGACCGGCGCAAGAGCGTTCAGGCCAAATTGAAGGAGGCGGAAGCGCGCCGGACGAAGAAAGGAATCTACAAGTTGCGCGAGGAGATGATTCAGGCGGGTCTGGATGAAGTCTCGCCCGGCAATTTCTTGGCCGGAATCGCCGGCGCCGCCCTCGTCGTGACGGCGGTTTATTACATCATGGACATGCCGTTTCTCGGCATCCTCGGTCTTGTCGCCATCCCGCTTGGGTTGATGTTCGGCCTGCCGAAATTCGTCTTGGGTTATCTCATCAAGAAGCGGGCGAAGGAATTCACGCGCATGTTCGCGGACGCCCTCGACGTGATCATCCGCGGCGTCAAGGCCGGGCTTCCGGTGCCCGAATGCATCTCCGTCATCGGCCGGGAAATGCCCGATCCGGTCGGATCGGAATTTCGTCTGATTTCCGAAGGAACCCGCCTCGGCATGACGCTCGACGAGTGCCTGGATCGGGCCGTCGCCCGGGTGCCGACCCCGGAGCTGCGGTTCTTCGCCATCGTCCTCATGATTCAACGCCAAACCGGCGGCAACCTAGCGGATACGCTGGGCAAGCTTTCCGACGTGCTGCGCGGCCGCAAAAAGATGCGCGACAAGGTCCAGGCCATGTCGAGCGAGGCCAAGGCCTCGGCCGGGATCATCGGATCCCTGCCGATCGTCGTCGGCGTGCTTCTCAGCGTGGCCGCTCCGGAATACATCGGGCTGCTGTTCACGACCTCGACCGGACACAAGCTGCTCGCCACCGGGGCGACGTGGATGGGGATCGGCGTATTCGTCATGAACAACATGATCAGCTTCGACATGTGAGACCGAGCCGACATGGATGCCGAGACGATCATCATGATATTGGCGTTCGCGGGAACCCTCTTTTCCCTGCTCGCGGCCGGATCCTATTTCCTGCCCAAGGGGAAAATGGCCGAGCGTTTGAAGGGCGTCGCCTCGCACCGCCAGGAGCTCGCCGCCCGGCAAATGTCGTCGCTTCAGCAACCGCGGAGCGTTCGTCAGCGGACGCGCCCGGCGATGGGTATTCTCACGGCGCTGGTCGACCGTCTCAAACTCAAGGAGAGGTTTCAGGCGAAGGAACTTCGCGCCCTGCTCAGTCGCGGGGGCTTCCGTTCTCAATCCGCGCCGACGATTTTCATTACCGCTTCGCTGGGTTTGCCGGTCGTGTTCCCCATTGTCGTCTATTTCTACACGCTCGCCGCGCTACCGAACCTCGAGACCATGCGGCTGATCGCTTCCCTCGCCGGCGCCGCCGCCGCCGGCTATTACGCGCCGCGTCTCTTTGTCAACAACGCCGCCTCCAAACGTCAGAAGACATTGACACGGTCATTTCCCGACGCCCTCGACCTCCTGGTCATCTGCGTCGAGGCGGGATTGTCGCTCGAAGGCGCGGTCAACCGCGTCACCGAGGAAATGGTCGTCAGCGCTCCGATGATCGCCGAGGAGATCGGACTGCTCGGCGCGGAATTGGCCTTTCTCGGCGACCGGCGCCAGGCTTACGAAAATTTCGCCGACCGGACCGGCCTGGAGGCGGCGAAATCCCTGGCGACGACCTTGATCCAGGCGGAAAAGTACGGAACGTCCATGGCCACCGGCCTGCGCGTGCTTTCGCAGGAAAGCCGCGATACCCGCCTCGCCGCGGCGGAAAAGAAGGCGGGCGCTCTGCCCGCCAAGCTGACGGTGCCGATGATCATTTTTTTCCTGCCGGTTCTGTTCATCGTGATCGCCGGGCCGGCGGGCATCAATATCTCGAAAAATTGATCGTGCCGCCGCGGCGTCGGAGCAGGATGCGATCGGGTGCACTTATCTCGTCATTCCCGCGAAAGCGGGAATCCAGCTTTTTCAAGAAAATGGACCCCCGCTTGCGCGGGGGTGACAATTCCACCTAATCGGGCTACGCCCTAGTAGGTTTTCGCGCTGTCGGCGAGGGCGCGGAAATAACGCAGGTTGGCGCGGACCATCTCGGGCGACTGGTCCTTGCGGGCGAAGCGCTCGGCGCCGGCGGCGTCGCCTTTCATCGCCAGCAGCAAGGCCAGGTTCTGGCGGATGTGATGGCTCGCGCCGGGCTGGTCCTTGGCCTTTTCCAGGGTGGCGATGGCCGCCTCCAAGTCGCCGGCCATGGCGAGCGAAAGACCGAGATTGTTGAGGACGATGGAGTTGTCGGGCGCAAGCGCGAGGGCGGCGGCGTAAAGGCCGCGCGCTTCGGCGTTGGCGCCCTGATAATCGTGGATGACGCCGAGCAAGGACATGATTTCCCAATTATCGGGCGCGAGCGGCTTGGCTTGGTTGAGATAGCGGAGCGCCACGGGCATCTGGTCCGAGGACAGATAGGCCTTGGCGAGTTCGATCAAGATATCCGCGCCGGGTTTCTCGCCGCGCGAGGTTTGTTCGAGCAACGCGGCGGCCTGGCGCGAATCGCCCGCGAGTCTCATGGCGCGCGCGAGCTTCAGCGCAACGCGCCTGTCCCGCGGCGAGCGTTCGAGGAGAGTCCGGTAATGCGCCGCCGCGGAGCGGAAATCTCCGCTCGCTTCGGCATTGGCCGCCGCCGACATGAGCGAGTCGGAAATCAGGCTCTTCGGCAGCAACGTTTCCTGCTGTTCCAGCCCCAGGGCGGCGCAGGCCGCGAGAAACAGCGCGATGCAGGGCAGGAGCAGCCGGACCGCAACCGGAGGAAAGGACATCGGCAAGGATTTCACGGAACCACCCTTCGGGGATCATCCGAACTGGGACATATTAGAAAGTTTGTCCACAATCTCAAGGCCTTGGGAAGATTGCCGTTTTTATGGCGTTGCCGTAAGATTGAAATCGGCCGGTTAAACAAAGACATCGCCCGGTTCCGAAGCCTGCGCGCCGCGCCGGCGCAGGCGAAACCGGGCTGAAATCAAGGCGGGATTCCGTGAAGCGTCCACTCAACGCGGTTGCATCGGCGGCGAGGACGGCCCTGGCCGGGCTCGTCGCGGCGGGGATCGGCGCCGTCGCGCTAACCATTGACTCGCCAACGACGTGGG
>MIAC01000116.1 GCA_001830475.1 Rhodospirillales bacterium RIFCSPLOWO2_12_FULL_67_15 | reverse complement strand
GTGGACATCTATAACCTGCTCAAGTACCAGCGCTCGAACCAGAGCACTTGCCTGCACCAGAAACCGCTGGTCAAGGTCGGCGATAGGGTCGAGGCCGGCGACACCATCGCCGACGGACCTTCGACCGAGCTCGGCGACCTTGCGCTCGGGCGCAATGTCCTGGTCGCGTTCATGCCCTGGCATGGCTACAACTTCGAGGACTCGATCCTGATTTCCGAACGGATCGTGCGCGACGACGTCTTCACCTCGATCCACATCGAGGAATTCGAGGTCATGGCCCGCGACACCAAGCTCGGCCAGGAAGACATCACCCGCGACATTCCCAACGTCGGCGAGGAAGCCCTCAAGAACCTGGACGAAGCCGGAATCGTCTACATCGGCGCCGAACTCAAGCCCGGCGACATCCTGGTCGGCAAGGTGACGCCGAAGGGCGAAAGCCCGATGACGCCCGAAGAAAAACTGTTGCGCGCCATCTTCGGCGAAAAGGCGTCCGACGTCCGCGACACGTCCTTGCGCGTGCCGCCGGGCGTGTCGGGCACGGTGGTCGAGGTGCGCGTCTTCTCCCGCCGCGGCGTGGAGAAGGACGAGCGCGCGCTCGCCATCGAACGGGCCGAGATCGAGCGCCTGGCCAAGGACCGCGACGACGAGCGGGCCATCCTCGAGCGGAGCTTCCAGCAGCGCCTCAAGGACCTGCTGCTCGGCCGCAGGATCGAGGGCGGGCCCAAGTCCGTCGCCGTCGGCGGCAAAGTGACCGAGGAGTTGCTCGAGAATCTGACCGCCGGGCAGATGGCCCAGATCGTGGTCGGCAACGACAAGATCATGCAGGACATCGAGGCGCTCAAGACCCAGTTCGAGGAAAGCATCGCCCGCCTGCAGGCGCGCTTCGAGAACAAGGTCGAGAAGCTGCAACGCGGCGACGATCTGCCGCCGGGGGTGATGAAGATGATCAAGGTCTTCATCGCCGTGAAGCGCAAGCTCCAGCCCGGCGACAAGATGGCCGGCCGCCACGGCAACAAGGGCGTGGTGTCGCGAGTCGTGCCGATCGAGGATATGCCTTGCCTCGAAGACGGCCGGCCGGTGGATCTCGTCCTCAATCCGCTCGGCGTGCCCTCGCGCATGAACGTCGGGCAGATCCTGGAAACCCACCTCGGCTGGGCGTGCGCCGGACTTGGCCAACAGATCGGCGTTCTCATCGATGCCACCCGCGCCAAGGGCGGCGATACGCACAAACTGCGCGCGCGTCTCAAGGAGATATACGGCGCCAAGACGTACAAGGAAGACGTCCAGGACCTGGACGACGATCAAGTGATGGAACTCGGCCAGAACCTGCGCCATGGCATTCCGATCGCCTCGCCCGTCTTCGACGGAGCGCAGGAAAAGGACATCGTCGAGATGCTGGAAAAGGCCGGTCTCGAATCCTCGGGCCAGGTGATTCTGACCGACGGCCGCACCGGCGAGCCGTTCGAGCGGAAAGTGACGGTCGGCCACATCTATATGATGAAGTTGCACCACCTGGTGGACGACAAGATCCATGCCCGTTCGATCGGCCCCTACAGCCTCGTCACCCAGCAGCCGCTGGGAGGCAAGGCGCAGTTCGGCGGCCAGCGTTTCGGCGAAATGGAGGTCTGGGCGCTCGAGGCTTACGGCGCTTCCTACACCTTGCAGGAAATGCTCACGGTCAAGTCGGACGACGTTTCCGGCCGGACCAAGGTCTACGAGGCGATCGTCCAGGGCGACGATTCGTTCGAGGCCGGCATCCCCGAATCGTTCAACGTCCTGGTCAAGGAACTGCAAGCTCTCGGCCTGAACGTCGAGCTGCGTTAACGCATATTCGTTCCGTCACGGCGGAATCGAGGAGAGAAGCCCAATGAACGAAATGGCCAAGGTCTTCAGTACGCAGCCCGCGCCGCAACTGTTCGACCACATCCGCATCCTGATCGCGAGCCCGGAGCACATCCGCTCCTGGTCCTTCGGCGAGATCAAGAAGCCCGAGACCATCAACTACCGGACCTTCAAGCCGGAACGCGACGGCCTGTTTTGCGCCCGCATCTTCGGGCCGACCAAGGACTACGAGTGCTTGTGCGGCAAGTACAAGCGCATGAAGTACAAGGGCATCGTCTGCGAAAAATGCGGCGTCGAAGTCACGCTGCAAAAAGTCCGGCGCGAGCGCATGGGCCACATCGAGCTGGCGAGCCCGGTCGCGCACATCTGGTTCATGAAATCTCTGCCGTCGCGCATCGGCCTCTTGCTCGACATGACGCTCAAGGACCTCGAGCGGATTCTTTATTTCGAGAATTATGTCGTCGTCGAACCCGGGCTGACGCCGCTCAAGCTGCGCGAACTGCTGAACGACGAGCAGTACCAGAAAGCGATCGATGACCACGGCGAAGATACCTTCACCGTCGGCATCGGCGCCGAGGCGATTCGCAACATGCTCAAGGTCATCAACCTTGCGGAAGAACGGGACAAGATGCGCGTCGAGCTGAAGGAGACCAACTCCGAGGCCAGGCGCAAGAAGCTGGTCAAGCGCCTCAAGCTGGTCGAGTCGTTCATCGAATCGGGCGCGCGTCCCGAATGGATGATCCTCGAGGTCATTCCGGTGATCCCGCCCGAACTGCGCCCGTTGGTGCCGCTGGACGGCGGGCGCTTCGCCACCTCCGACCTGAACGACCTCTATCGCCGGGTCATCAACCGCAACAACCGCCTCAAGCGCCTGATCGAGCTGCGAGCGCCCGATATCATCGTCCGCAACGAAAAGCGGATGTTGCAGGAATCGGTGGACGCGCTGTTCGACAACGGCCGGCGCGGCCGCGCCATCACCGGGGCCAACAAGCGCCCGCTCAAGTCGCTGTCCGACATGCTCAAGGGCAAGCAGGGGCGCTTCCGCCAGAACCTGCTCGGCAAGCGCGTCGACTACTCGGGGCGTTCGGTGATCGTGGTCGGGCCCGAGCTGATGCTGCACCAGTGCGGTCTGCCGAAGAAGATGGCGCTCGAACTGTTCAAGCCGTTCATCTACGCCAAGCTCGAGCAATACGGCATGGCCGCGACCATCAAGGCGGCCAAGCGCATGCTGGAAAAGGAGCGGCCGGAGGTTTGGGAAATCCTCGAAGAGGTGATCCGCGAGCACCCGGTTCTGCTCAACCGCGCGCCGACGCTGCACCGCCTCGGGATCCAGGCGTTCGAGCCGGTTCTGATCGAAGGCAAGGCGATTCAGCTCCATCCCCTGGTCTGCGCCGCCTTCAACGCCGACTTCGACGGCGACCAGATGGCGGTGCACGTTCCCCTTTCGCTCGAGGCCCAGCTCGAGGCCCGGGTGCTGATGATGTCCACCAACAACATCCTCAGCCCGGCCAACGGCAAGCCGATCATCGTGCCTTCGCAGGACATCATTCTCGGCCTCTACTACATGACGCTCGACCGCGACGGCGAGAAGGGCGAAGGCATGGTCTTCACCGACATCGGCGAAATCGAGCAGGCGCTCGAGGCCAAGGCGGTGTCGCTGCACGCCAAGATCAGCGCCCGGTTCCGCGGCGTCGATGCCGAGGGACGCGCGGGAACGTGGCTGGTGAAGACTACGCCGGGACGGATGATCCTGTCCGAGATTTTTCCCCGCAACCGCAACATCGGCTTCGAGCTGATCAACCGCGTGCTCACCAAGAAGGAGATCACCGCGGTCATCGACGCGGTGTACCGCCATTGCGGCCAGAAGGAGACGGTCATCTTCGCCGACCGCATGATGCGGCTCGGCTTCAGCTACGCCTGTCGCGCCGGCATTTCCTTCGGCAAGGACGACATGGTCGTGCCCGAGACCAAGCCGCGGCTCGTCGCCGAAACCGAAACCCGGGTCAAGGAATTCGAGCAGCAATACATGGACGGCCTTATCACCCGGGGCGAGAAGTACAACAAGGTGGTGGACGCCTGGTCGCACTGCACCGATCAAATCGCCACGGAGATGATGAAGCAGATTGAGACCGTCAAGCCGGGTCAGCCGGTGAATTCCATCTACATGATGGCGCACTCGGGTGCGCGCGGCTCGGCGGCGCAGATGAAGCAGCTCGCCGGGATGCGCGGTCTGATGGCGAAACCGTCGGGCGAGATCATCGAAACCCCGATCATCTCCAACTTCAAGGAAGGGCTGACGGTGCTCGAGTACTTCACCTCGACCCACGGCGCACGCAAGGGCTTGGCCGACACCGCGCTCAAGACCGCCAATTCCGGCTATCTGACCCGCCGCCTGGTGGACGTGGCGCAGGACTGCATCATCACCGGGGAGGACTGCGGCACCCGGGCGGGCATCACGGTTCGCGGCGTGGTCGAGGGCGGCGAGATCGTTTCGCCGCTGTCCGAGCAGATTCTTGGCCGCTGCGCGGCCGAGGACGTGCTCGACCCCTCGTCGGGCGCGGTGCTGGTCGGCGCCGGGCGCATGATCGAGGAGGACCAAGTCGTCCTGATCGAGAAGGCGAGCGTGGATTCGGTCAAGATCCGCTCCGTTCTCACCTGCGAGAGCGACAAAGGCGTCTGCGGCACCTGCTACGGCCGCGATCTCGCGCGCGGCACCAAGGTCAACATCGGCGAGGCGATCGGCGTGATCGCCGCACAGTCGATCGGCGAACCGGGCACGCAGTTGACCATGCGCACGTTCCACATCGGCGGCGCGGTCCAGCGCGGCGCCGAGGAATCGAAGATCGAGGCGTCGGCGGACGCGCGCGTCCAGTTGCGCAACTGCAACATCGTGACCAACAGCCGGGGCGAACACGTGATCATGAGCCGGAATGCGGAACTGACGCTGGTGGACAGCCAGAACCGCGAACGGGCCCGCCACCGGATTCCCTACGGCGCCAAGCTCCTGGTCAAGGACAAGGACAACGTCGTCCGCGGCCACCGGCTGGCGGAATGGGACCCGTACACGCTTCCGATCATCACCGAGCGCGACGGTGTCATCGCGCTGGCGGATCTGGTGGACGGACTCTCGATGGTCGAGCGCATGGATGAGACGACCGGCATCGCCAAGAAGGTGGTGGTGGACTGGAAACAGCAGCCCAAGGGCACCGATCTCAAGCCGCGCATCATGCTCACCGACGCCAAGGGCGATCCGATCGTGCTCGCCAACGGCCAGGACGCCCGCTATTTCCTGATGGCAGACGCGATTCTCTCGGTCGAGAACGACCAGCACGTCCATGCCGGCGACGTGCTGGCGCGCATCCCGCGCGGCGAATCGGCCAAGACCCGCGACATCACCGGCGGCTTGCCGCGCGTCGCCGAGCTGTTCGAGGCGCGCCGGCCCAAGGACTACGCCATCATCGCGGAGGCGGAAGGCCGTGTCGAATTCGGCAAGGACTACAAGGCCAAGCGCCGCATCGTCGTCGTTCCGTCCGACCAGGACATGCCGCCGCGGGAATATCTCATTCCCCGCAGCAAGCACATCTCGGTCCAGGAAGGAGACTATGTCCAGGTCGGCGATCGCCTGGTGGACGGCAATCCCGTGCCCCACGACATCCTCCGCGTCCTCGGGGTCGAGGCGCTGGCGTCCTATCTCATCAACGAGATTCAGGCCGTCTACCGGCTCCAGGGGGTTAAGATCAACGACAAGCACATCGAGGTGATCGTCCGCCAAATGCTGCAGAAGGTCGAGATCACCGACCCGGGCGAGACGACCTTCCTGGTCGGCGAGCAGATCGACCGCGATGAGTTCGACCTGGTCAACGCCAAGGCCGTGCGCGAAAACAGCGCGCCGGCCAAGGAAATCCCGGTGCTTCAGGGGATCACTAAGGCGAGTCTGCAGACCCACTCCTTCATCTCGGCGGCCTCGTTCCAGGAAACGACCCGGGTTCTCACCGAAGCCGCCGTCGCCGGTCGGGTCGATCACCTGATCGGCCTCAAGGAGAACGTCATCGTCGGCCGGCCGATTCCGGCGGGGACCGGCGCGGTCCTCAACCGGGTCCGCCGCATCGCTCTCGATCGGGACGGCGAGGTCGCGGCGCGCTTGGCGGCGGAAAAGGCCGCGGCCGAGCAGGCGGCGCAAGCCGCAGCCAGCGCGGAAGCGGCTCCGCCGCCACCGGTCGCGGCGGCCGAACCGGCGGCCGAACCGGCGGCCGAACCGGCAGCCGAATGAGGCGCGCAGCCCCACCGCGGGCGACCCGCCCGAGGGGCCCGGCGCGGCCCTGGGATTCCTTAGGCTTTCCGCGCGCCGGCCCTTGACGGCGAGGGGGGGTCTGCATAGTATGCCGCCGCCTTGACGGGGGCTGGTGGTAGACCCCTTGCGGTCTAGACGCAGGTCCCCATGTTGAGACGTGGAAATTTGGGCGTGGACGCCCCTCCGGGCGGGCAGCGAGCCGCTCAGGAGGCGTTTGTTTTGCCGGAAAAATTCCCGTGGCGAGATTTTTTTTGCGACCGAGGACAGTGAACCGATGCCGACGATCAACCAGTTGATTCGCAAGCCGCGACGCTTGGCGCCGTCGCGCAACAAGGTCCCCGCGCTCGCCGGCAGCCCGCAGCGGCGCGGCGTGTGCACCCGGGTCTACACCACGACGCCGAAGAAACCGAACTCGGCGCTGCGCAAAGTCGCCCGCGTCCGCCTCACCAACGGCTTCGAGGTCACCAGCTACATTCCCGGCGAAGGCCACAACCTGCAGGAGCACTCGGTGGTCATGATCCGGGGCGGGCGCGTGAAAGACCTGCCCGGGGTCCGCTATCACATCATTCGCGGCATTCTCGACACCCAGGGAATCGCCAGCCGCCGCCAGCGCCGCTCCAAGTACGGCGCCAAGCGACCGAAGTGAGGGCTTGAACGATGTCCCGCCGACACGGTGCCGAAAAGCGCGAAGTCCAGCCCGACCCGAAATACGGCGATCTCGTCATCGCCAAGTTCACCAACAGTTTGATGTTCCAGGGCAAGAAGTCCGCCGCCGAGCACATCCTTTACGATGCGCTCGCGATGATCGAGAAAAAGACCGGTCAGAACCCCCTCAAGGCTTTCCGCGACGCGGTCGACAACGTCAAGCCCTCGGTCGAGGTCCGTTCGCGCCGCGTCGGCGGCGCCACCTATCAGGTTCCGATCGAAGTCCGATCCGAACGCCGCCAGGCGCTGGCGATCCGCTGGATCATCGAGATCGCGCGCGGGCGGTCGGAAAAGACCATGACCGACCGCCTCGCCGCCGAACTGATGGACGCGGCCTCCAACCGCGGCTCGGCGGTCAAGAAGCGCGAAGACACGCATCGGATGGCGGATGCCAACCGCGCCTTCTCCCATTATCGCTGGTAATGCGTTCGGAGCGAACGATCAATGGCCCGCGCGACTCCACTCGAACGCTATCGCAACATCGGCATCATGGCTCACATCGATGCCGGCAAGACGACCACGACTGAGCGCGTTCTGTATTACACCGGCAAGTCCTACAAGCTTGGCGAGGTGCACGACGGCACCGCGACGATGGACTGGATGGAGCAGGAGCAGGAGCGCGGCATCACCATCACCTCGGCCGCGACCACCTGCTTCTGGCACGATCATCGCATCAACATCATCGACACGCCCGGCCACGTCGACTTCACCATCGAGGTGGAGCGGTCCTTGCGCGTTCTCGACGGCGCGGTGGCGGTGTTCGACGGCGTCGCCGGGGTCGAACCCCAGTCGGAGACCGTCTGGCGCCAGGCCGACAAGTACAGGGTTCCGCGCATCTGTTTCGTCAACAAGATGGACCGCATCGGCGCCAACTTCTTCCGCTGCGTGGAGATGATCCGCGATCGCCTCGGCGCGATCCCGCTGGTGACCCAGCTTCCGATCGGCATCGAAGCCGACTTCGTCGGCGTCGTCGATCTGCTCAAGATGAAAGCGATCGTGTGGCAGGACGAGACCCTCGGCGCCAAGTTCGACGAGAAGGACATCCCCGCCAACCTGCTCGATCGGGCGGGTGAGTGGCGAATCAAGCTGATCGAGGCCGCGGTCGAGTTCGACGACGCGGCGCTTGCGGCCTACCTCGAGGGCCAGGAGCCCGACGTGGCGACCCTCAAGAAGTGCATCCGGCTCGCCACCATTTCGCCCAAGCCCTGCGTCGCGGTCCTGTGCGGCGCGGCCTTCAAGAACAAAGGCGTCCAGCCGTTGCTCGATGCGGTGGTGGACTACCTCCCGGCGCCGACCGATCTGCCCCCGGTCCAAGGCACCAAACCGGACAGCCACGAAGCCGTGACGCGCAAGGTGACCGACACCGAGCCTTTCTCCGCGCTCGCCTTCAAGATCATGAACGATCCCTTCGTCGGCTCGCTCACCTTCATCCGCATCTACTCGGGAAGGATCGAAAGCGGCACGCAGATTCTCAACACGGTGAAGGACAAGCGCGAGCGGGTGGGGCGCATGCTGCTGATGCACGCCAACACCCGCGAGGAACTCAAGGAGGCGAACGTCGGCGACATCGTCGCGTTGGCCGGGCTCAAGGACACCACCACCGGCGACACCCTCAGCGATCCGGCGCAGCCGATCGTGCTCGAGCGGATGGAATTCCCCGACCCCGTCATCGAGGTCGCGGTCGAGCCGAACACCAAGGGCGATCAGGAAAAGATGGGAATAGCGCTCTCCCGCCTCGCCGCCGAGGATCCCTCGTTCCGCGTCTCCTCCGACCCGGAAAGCGGCCAGACCGTCATCAAGGGCATGGGCGAGCTACACCTGGAAATCATCGTCGATCGCATGAAACGCGAGTTCAAGGTCGAAGCCAGCGTCGGCGCGCCCCAGGTCGCCTACCGCGAGACCATTTCCCGCGTCGCCGAGGTCGATTACACCCACCGCAAGCAGTCCGGCGGCTCGGGCCAGTACGCGCGCGTCAAGATACGCTTTGAACCTCTACCTCCAGGCTCCGGCTACCAGTTCGAGAACGACGTGGTCGGCGGCAACGTGCCGAGGGAATACATCCCCGGCGTGCAGAAGGGGCTCAACAACGCGATCGAAACCGGCATCCTCGCCGGCTTTCCGGTCACCGACCTCAAGTGCACCCTCTACGACGGCGCCTACCACGACGTCGATTCGAGCGCGCTCGCCTTCGAAATCGCGTCGCGCGCCGCGTTCCGCGAGGGCATGCAGAAGGCGGGGCCGAAGCTGCTCGAGCCGGTGATGCGGGTCGAGGCGGTCACGCCCGACGAATACATGGGCGACATCATCGGCGACCTCAACAGCCGGCGCGGCCATATCACCGGCATGGACCAGCGCGGCAACGCCCGGATCGTCAACGCCCAGGTGCCGCTCGCGAACATGTTCGGCTACGTCAACACCCTGCGTTCGATGAGTCAGGGCCGCGCCCAGTTCACCATGCATTTCGACCATTACGCCGAAGTCCCGCGCAACGTCTCGGACGAGATCCAGGCTAAGCTCGCGGGCTGATCCCGCCGCGACCACCGCAAACGGAGCGACCACCATGGCGAAAGAAAAATTTGCACGGACCAAGCCGCACTGCAACGTCGGCACGATCGGGCACGTCGACCACGGCAAGACGACGCTGACG
>MIAC01000115.1:14874-14955 GCA_001830475.1 Rhodospirillales bacterium RIFCSPLOWO2_12_FULL_67_15 | reverse complement strand
TGCTGTTCGAGGAGGGCCTCGACAACGTTTTTGCCCGCCATCAACGCCTCGCCGAAGCGACCCGGCGGGCGGTCCAGGCCT
>MIAC01000115.1:11848-14693 GCA_001830475.1 Rhodospirillales bacterium RIFCSPLOWO2_12_FULL_67_15 | reverse complement strand
CGATTTCAACGACCTGATGCTCGCGGGCACGCTCTCGGGCGTGGAAATGGGACTTGCGCTCGCCGGCGTGCCGTTCCAGCGCGGCGGCGTTACCGCCGCGCTCGACTATCTCGCCAAGGGCGAAACCGGCGCGAGCGCCGCGCCGAACCGCGCCGTGAAGCCTTAGAGTTATCCGGCATCGAGGCCAGGGGCTCCAGGTTCCGGGCCTTTTTGCCTGTCCGCTGCCCGGTGAAAAAACGTTGGAGAACGGCGGCTGACCGGGCATAATTGCCGGCAAAATTGCATACAAGAAACGCCTCGTACCGAGAAAACGCCGCTAAATCAGGGAGGAATGCCATGAAATTATCGCGTCTACTGATCGCTGCCGCCGCCTTCGCTCTGTTCGGCGCGCCCGCTGCGTTCGCCCAAGGGCTCGAAATCAAATTCGGCCACGTCGGCGCGCCGGGCTCGCTGTTCGAAGCCTCGGCGCAGGAGTTCGCCAAGCGCGCCAACGCCAAGCTCGGCACCCAGGCCAAGGTGGTCGTCTACGGCGCGAGCCAACTCGGCGACGACCGCGAGATGATGCGCAAGCTCCTGCTCGGCACCCAGGATATCTCGCTGCCCTCGACAGTCATGACGTCGATCGTTGACGAGTTCGGCATTTTCGAAATGCCGTACCTCGTCAAGGACCGCGAACACATGAAGCGGATCGAGAAGGAGATCGTATGGCCAAAGCTTTCGCCCCTGGCCGAGAAGAAGGGCTACAAGATCCTGGCGGTCTGGGAGAACGGCTTCCGCCACATCACCAACAACAAGCATCCGATCGTGACGCCGGACGACCTCAAGGGCATCAAGCTGCGCACGCCGCAGGGCAAGTGGCGGGTGAAGATGTTCCAGGCCTACGGCGCCAACCCGACCGCGATGGCCTTTTCCGAAGTCTTCACCGCGCTGCAGACCGGCACCATGGACGGCCAAGAGAACCCGTTCGTGCAAATCTACAGCGCCAAGTTCCAGGAGGTGCAGAAATACATCTCGCTCACCGGCCACGTCTACACGCCGGCCTACCCGACCATGGGGCTGAAGAAGTTCGAATCGCTGCCGGCCGACGTGCGCAAGGTTCTGGAAAACGAGGCCAAGGCGACCCAGGCCTTCGTCTACCAGCAGGCCGCGAAACTGGATGGCGAGTTGCTTGGCAAGATCAAGGCCGCCGGCGTCAAGGTCAACGAGGCCAACAAGGACGCCTTCGTCAAGGCCTCGGCCGCGATTTACAAGGAGTTCGGCGACGCCGTGAAGGGCGCGTCCGACCTGATCGCGGCGGCCAACAAACTACGCTGATACAAGACTGGTCCGTGGCACCCCGCCGCTCGCGCGCGGCGAGGCGCCACGGCGTGCCCGTTCCGGCGCCGGAACCAAGGCGGCGGAGACCAAAGACTGTACAGGGGGGGCCGTGAATCGACTCGATAGCGCGCACCGGGCGTTCGAGCGTCTGCTCGAATACATCGTCATCCTGCTGATGGTGGCGATGTTCCTGGTCATCGTCGCAGGCGTCTCGTTCCGCAAGGCAGGCGCCGCGCTCGTCTGGTACGACGAGGTGGCCGAGATCCTGCTCTGCTGGCTCACCTACTACGGAGCGGCACTCGCGGCACTTAAGCGCGCGCACATCGGCGTGCCGACGCTGGTGCGCATGGCCTCGGAAGGGGTGCGTAGACTCTGCTTCGTCGTCGCGGAAGGCACGGTGTTCGCCTTCTTCGCGTTGTTCGCATGGGCCGGAGCGCGCATCCTGCCGGTGCTTGAGTTCGACTTCATGACTACGATCCCCGAAATCTCGACCCAATACACCTACTCGGTCATTCCGATCGGGGCCGTGCTCTATATGATCGCGCAGGCCTTGAGCCTGCCCACGGCGTGGCGCAAGAGTGCCTCGCCCGACAGCGCCCCCTTGGCGCAGTGAGGGGGAATCGCGGCGATGACCCTTTTCCTCATGTTCATCGGGATGGTTGCGCTCGTCCTGATCGACGTGCCGATCGCAGTCTCGCTCGCGATCGTCACCGTGATCGCGATGCTGGCGACGCAAGGGCTCGACATTCTCCCCAACCTTCCGATCGTGATGTTCAGCGGCGCGACCAAGTTCCCGTTGCTTGCGATTCCGCTCTTCATCCTCGCCGGCGCGATCATGAATTCGACCAGCATCACGCGCCGGATCATCGCTTTTGCTTCCGCCGTACTCGGCTTCATCCGCGGCGGACTTGCCATGGTCAACATCGGGGCGTCGATGTTCTTCGCCGAGATTTCGGGCTCGGCGGTCGCCGACGTCGCCGCCATCGGCTCGGTGATGATCCCGGCGATGAAGAAAAAGGGCTATCCGGTGCCGTTCGCGGCCGCGATCACGTCGTCCGCGGCGACACTCGCGGTCATCATCCCACCCTCGATCCCGATGATCCTTTACGCGGTGATGGCGGATACCTCGGTCACCCAGATGTTCGTCGCCGGGGTGATCCCGGGCGTGCTCGGCGGGTTCGGAATGATGGGCCTCGCCTATTGGTTCGCGCGCCGCTACCACTGGCCGGTCGAAGAGATATTCCATCTGTGCCGCGTCTGGGCCACGTTCAAGGACGCGTTCTGGGCCCTGACGCTTCCCTTCATCATACTCGGCGGCATCTTCGGCGGCTGGGTCACGGCGACCGAAGGCGCCGGCCTTGCCGTGCTCGCGGCGCTCGTCATCGGCCTCGTTGTCTACCGCGACCTCGACATGCGGCAGCTCAGGAATGCCGTCATCGAGGGCGGCGTGCAGACAGCAATCGTGATGTTGTTGGTTGCGTCTTCGGCGTTGATCGGCGTGTTTCTGACCGAGGAGAAGGTGCCGCAG
>MIAC01000115.1:0-11840 GCA_001830475.1 Rhodospirillales bacterium RIFCSPLOWO2_12_FULL_67_15 | reverse complement strand
CGCGGGTATCACCCGCCTGACCGACAACAAGTATGTCGTGCTCGCGATCCTGAATCTGTTCTTCTTCGTGATCGGGCTTTTCCTGCATTCCGCCGCCGCGATCATTCTGGTGGTGCCGATCGTCATGCCGCTGGTGCTGCACATGGGCATCGACCCGGTTCACTTCGGCATCATCGTCACCATCAACCTCGGCATCGGCCAGCAGACCCCGCCGGTGGCGAGCGTGCTGATGACCGCCTGCTCGATCGCCAAGGCCGACATCTGGGAAGTGAGCAAGGTCAACGTCTGGTTTATCGGCGTGCTGCTCGCGGTGCTCCTGCTCGTGACCTACGTCCCCATCGTCGCCCTATTGCCGGTCGAGATATTCTACCGCTAGGCTTGCGCCCATGAGCGAAACCGTTCTCGTCGCCCGCGACGGCGCCATCGCCACCGTCACCCTGAACGCGCCGGAGAAGCTGAACGCGCTCGATCTCGCCACCTGGACGCGCTTGGGCGAGATCGTCGGCGCGCTTTCGGCGGACGATTCGTTGCGCTGTGTCGTCATCCGCGGCGCCGGCGAGAAGGCTTTCGCCGCGGGCGCCGACATCGGCGAGTTCGCGACGGTGCGGAAAAATTCGCGGGTTTCCAAGGCCTACGGCGAGCGGGTCGCCGCCACCATGCAAGCGGTGATGGACTGCCGCCATCCGACGGTCGCGCTGATCCGGGGCGCCTGCGTCGGCGGCGGGCTTGAGGTCGCGGCCTGCTGCGATGTCCGGATCTGCGGGGAATCCTCGCGCTTCGGAATTCCGATCAAGCGGCTCGGGCTGGTCATGGCCGAGGGCGAGCTGGCGAAGCTGGTGGCGCTGGTGGGGCGCTCGGTCGCGCTCGAAATCCTGCTCGAAGGCCGCATCTTCGGCGCCGCCGAGGCGAAGGATAAGGGCCTCGTCAGCCGCGTCGTCGCGGACGACCAGGTGGAGGCGGAAGCCTATGCCTGCGCCAAAAGGATCGCCGAAGGCGCGCCCTTGGTCGCCCGCTGGCACAAGAAATTCGTCAACCGAATGCTCGATCCCCGCCCCTGGACCGAGGCCGAGAAGGACGAAGGCTTCGCCTGCTACGACACCGAGGATTTTAAGGAAGGCGTCAAGGCGTTCCTCGAAAAGCGGAATCCCGCGTTCAAGGGACGCTGAAGCGGACACCGCGCCGCATGACCGAACGCGCAAGCCAAAACCACCCGGGCCCGCTGACGGGCCTCAAGGTGATCGAGTTCGCCCACATCATGGCCGGGCCGGTTTGCGGTCTCATGCTCGCCGACATGGGCGCCGACGTGGTCAAGGTCGAGAAGGCGCCCGACGGCGACGATTCCCGGCGCTTCCTGCCGCCCGCGATCGCGGGCGAGCCGGCGGCCTTCATGATGATGAACCGCAACAAGCGCGGCATCGCCGTCAACCTCAAGAGCGAAGGCGGACGCGCGGTTGCGCGCCGGTTGATCCGCTCGGCGGACGCGGTGATCGAGAACTACCGCAAGGGCACGATGGAAAAATTCGGCCTCGGCTACGAAGAATGCGCGAAGGAAAACCCGGGCCTCGTCTGGTGCGAGCTTTCGGGTTTCGGCCGGACCGGGCCCTACGCCGAGCGCGGCGGGTTCGACCTGATCGCGCAAGGCATGAGCGGGCTCATGAGCATCACCGGCGCGAGCGAGGGGCGCCAGCCGATGAAGGTCGGCGCGCCCTTGACCGACATCACCGCCGGCATCCTGGGCGCGATGGGCGTGCTCGCGGCCCTGATCGCGCGGGCCCGGACCGGGCGGGGCCAGCGGGTGGATACGTCCCTGTTCGAAGCGGGCATCGTCCACACCTACTGGCAGTCGGCGATCGCGTTCGCCACCGGCATCGCGCCCGGAGCGCTCGGCACCGCGCACCCCTTGAATGCGCCCTACCAGGCGTTTCAGACCAACGACGGTTGGATCACGCTCGGCGCCGCCAACCAGGCGAATTGGCTGCGACTGGTGGAGGCGCTGGTCGCGCCCGAACTCGCAAGCGATTTGCGCTTTGCCGACAACGCCAGCCGCATGACCAATCGCAAGGCCCTCGAAGCGGCGCTTCGGCCGTATTTTGCGCGCCGGAGCAGCGCCGACTGGCTGGCGCGGCTCGAGGCCGCCGGCGTTCCGGCGGGGCCGGTTCTCGACATCAACCAGATGCACCGGGACGCGCAAACGCTGGCGCGCGAGATGGTGGTGGAGGTCCGGCATCCGAAGGCCGGCGCGGTCAAGACGCTGGGGCTGCCGGTCAAGTTCTCGGCCACGCCGGGCGGGGTGGCGCGGCCCGCGCCCACGCTCGGCCAGCACACCCGCGAGGTCCTGGCCGAGCACGGCTTCTCCGACGCCGAGATCGAACGTTTCATCGCGGACGGCGCGATCGTCGCCGGGTGAGACGGGAAGCTTCAGGATCGCGTACTTCCGAGTCGGGAATTTCTCGCTGACTTCGCGCTGCTGCGGCGCGATTTCCGTTCAAACTGGCGCGCGGCGGCATTTTGCCTTATGGTTCCGGGCAAAATTGCCCGGAAGCGGTTGGGTTCGGGCTCTTGAGGGGGGCGCGATGTTCAAGCAGATACGGCTGCAATTCGATCGTCTGAGGGACCTGCACAAATCTTCGGACGATCCTGCCCGCCGCGAAAAACTTCTCGCGTTTTATACCCGCGTCATGACCCGGGCGGTCGGTGCCGAGCGGTGCAGCATATTCATCCACGATCCGGACAAGGACAGGATTTGGCTGAAAACCGGGACCGGGGTCCGGGAAGCCGAAATCGTGGTCCCCAAGGAAGGCTCGATCGTCGGCAAGGCGATCGCTTCGGGCCAGACCGTCCATATCGCCGGCCTCGATACCGTAGCCGGCGCGCACAAGGCGGTCGATCAACAGACCGGATTCGTGACCCGCGGCATCCTGTCGGTTCCGATCAAGAGCCCCAATCGCGACGAGGTGACCGGCGCGTTTCAGCTGTTGAACAAGAAGGATGGACGGGAATTCACCGCGGAAGACGTATCCCTCGCGGAGGAAATTGCCGAAAACCTGCACGCGGAGATCGACCGCATTTTCATCGGCCAGCAAATCTTCAATCTCACCGAGCGCCTCTCTGCGATGTTCGACAAGCTGTTCACAGCGCTGTCGGTCGTCTTCGGCATCACGGTTTTGCTCTTGCTGTTGTCGATTCTATGGTGGGGCTTGGGCCGGGTGTTCGCGGGATAAAACGCCGTTGCGGCGGGCGGTGCCCCGCCGCTTCCACCGCCGTTCGCCGAGGTGCTATAACCCTGCGGCCCGGACCTTTGCCGGTTCGCGCCGACCCCGTAGCTCAGTCGGATAGAGCAGCGGTTTCCTAAACCGCAGGTCGGAGGTTCGAATCCTCTCGGGGTCGCCATCATTGTCGCCGCCGCCCCCCGCGCCCGATACTGTGCAATGGACCCATGATCCTTTCATGGGCAGCCGATTCTCCGTCGCCGGGATAGAATGTAATCGTCATGCCGGACAAAACCCGTTTGGTGAAGGTCTGGGATCCGTTCGTGCGGATCTCCCATTGGGCGCTCGCGGTCGCGTTCCTCGCCGCCTACGCGATCGAGGATGAAATATTGACGCTTCACGTTTGGCTCGGCTACCTCGCCGGTTTGGTCGTGGTCTTGCGCGTCGCTTGGGGCTTGGTCGGCCCGCGCTGCGCGCGTTTTTCCGACTTTGTCTATCCGCCGCGGGTCGTGCTCGGGTATCTCGCCGATCTCGCGTTCTTTCGCGCCAAGCGCTACCTCGGCCACAGCCCGGCCGGCGGGGCGATGGCGGTCGCGCTCTGGCTCGGCGTCGCCGCCAGCGTCTTAAGTGGCCTCGCCGCCTATGCCTACCAGGGCAAGGGCCCGCTCGCGCCTTACCTCGGGCCCGCCGCACAGGCTTCCGCCGCGCTGGCGCTGGTTTCGCCGGCCTACGCCAATGATGACGAGGGGAAACGCGGCGAGAGAAAAGCGCGCAAAAGCCGCGCCGCCGAAGCCTGGGAAGACATCCATGAAGCTCTCGCCACGATTACGCTCTGGCTCGTCGTTGTGCACGTCGCGGGCGTTTTATGGGCAACCCTCGTTCACCGCGAGAACCTCACGCGCGGCATGATCGACGGCCGCAAGCGAGTGGAAAACGGCTTGGATCCCGGTGCGTCCAAGGGGGCGCCGATCTGACCACTTGTCCCGGCCCGTGATTAATACCTTAGATCGATTTGCCGTTTTTTTTGCTCCGAGCGCTGCTCGTTGGTCCGTGAGCCCTGCTCGCGGCCAAGCTCGCGGGTCAGCTCGCGCTGGTCGGTCTTGAGCCTCGTCTGGCCGTCCTGGAGGACTTTCAGGTCGCGCCGCTGCTGTTGCTGCAATTCGATGGTTCGCGCCTGGTCGCTGGGGACGCACCGGGCTCTGCCGCGGGCGTCGAGGATTTCGCTGAAACCGGTGGCGCACGCGGCCTCAGCCTCGCCGGCGGCGAAGACCGCCAGCCCCGCGGACAGGACAAACCCCCCCGCCACCCGCATGGATTCTCCCTCCTGGCAAAGGCGCGCCCTATCCTACCCGATTCCGGAGAAGGAGGAACCCGCCGCCGAAAAAGGGCGAAAATTCGGCTTCGAACTTAGCGGTTGCCGCCGAACAGGCCGGTGATGGACGACAGCGGGATCGAGTAGTTGAGCATCAAGGACTCGGTCCCGGGATTCTTGTCGCCGATCCCGGCATTCGACATGTGCCCGAACGAGACGCCGAGGCGCGAGCGGTCGTCGAAGCGATAGGCGAGTTCGAATTGGGAGCGGAACTCGATCGCATGCCCGAGGTTGTAGCCGGAGCCCCGCGCGTAATAGCCCGGCGCGAAGCTCGGCGTCGCCACGACGCGCCGGCCCAAAAAAACGTCGATCAGGATGCCGGCGTAGTAGTACGACGCGCCACCGGAAGTGGCCATCACGCCGCCGAAAGGCTTGAACAGAAGCAACTTCTTGTCGGAGCGGTATTCGAGACGGAACTCGGCGGCTTCGTCCTTCTGGCGGTTCATGTCGAACCAGCCGCCGGCAAAGGTGATGAAATCGGGATCGTCCGCCTGCGCCGGCGCGCACGCCAACGCGAGCGCCGAAAGCACGATCCCTCCGGCCAATGTCCTGAGATGAGCCATGAAGCCGTTCCGCCTCTCGCCGTCGCCGGCATGATACGGGAAAAATGGCGGGATTCAAGGCGTTATACGACGTCCGACGATTCCGCCCGGCGCGTGCGAATGCCCTAGGCGAAGGGCGGCAACAGGGGGCGTTGCGGGGGCGTCCCGGTGGCGGGGGGCATGGCGGCGCCTGCCGCCGCCACCCGCCGCGCGGCTTCGATTTCGGTCCGCGCCGCGGCCCGAACGCGCCGCCGCGCCGCGAGCGAGGACGCCCAGGCGACCGCCGCGCCCGCAAGGAAGCCCGCGAACAAGGCGAACAGGACGAACAGATACAACGGGGCTTCCACCGACCAGGGCAACGGCCAGAGATCGGCGACGACGGAGGTGCGGTTGGCGACGGCGAAGACGGCGGCGGCGGCGGCGAGCGGCGCGCCGATCAGCCAGCCGATCAGTCTGCCCACCCCTCGCCCCGGCGGGTCAGGTCCGGCCGTTCAGCTTGTCGCGAAGCTGCTTGCCGGTCTTGAAGTAGGGGACGAACTTCTCGGCGACCTTGACCGAGGTGCCGGTCCGCGGATTGCGCCCGGTGCGGGCGCCGCGCGCCTTGACCGAAAAGGCGCCGAATCCGCGCAATTCGACCCGGTCGCCGCGCGCGAGCGCATTGGTGACCTCTTCGAAGATGGTGGACACGATCCGCTCGACATCCCGCTGGTAAAGATGGGGATGAGCCTGGGCAAGCCGCGCGATCAGTTCCGACTTGGTCATTCGGCAACGTTCCTCCGAACCTCGGCCCAACCGAACGGCCCCTCGTTCGATCACTGCCAAAGGGAAGGGTGCCAAACGGCAATCGCCCCGTCAAGCCTAAGTCTTTCAGAAAACAAAGCTTTTCCGACCGTTTCGTCGAGCATATCCCAGATCAGGTCTCGCTCGCGCTTGAGCGCAACCTTGCGGATGGGGAGGGTCTTGGCGATGTCGTGCCGCTCCGCGAGCCAGTTCCGCGCCTCCGCCTCGTCGCCAAGCGCGTCCACGAGCCCGAGTTCCTTGGCGTGCCGACCGGAGAACACCCGTCCGTCGGCGATGGTCGCGACCTGCGTCCGATCGAGGCCGCGCCGCTCGGCGACCATGTCCACGAACATTCCATAAAGCTCGCGCACGACCCCCTGGGTCGCCTCGCGGGCGGCCGGGCTGATCGTCTCGAAGGGATTGGGCTGGGCCTTGAGAGGGCCGCTTTTGAAGGTTTCGGGCTTGACGCCTATCTTTTCCAAGAGGCCGGTGATGTCGGCGGTCTGAAAGATGACCCCGATCGAGCCGGTGATGGTGCCCTGGCGCGCGACGATATAGTCGGCCGCGAGCGCCGCCATGTAGCCGCCCGAGGTCGCCACTCCGTCCATGACCGCGACCACCGGCTTCGCTTCGGCCACCCGCTGTAGGCTGCGAAACAACGTCTCGCCGCCGACGAAGGTTCCGCCGGGACTGTCGATGCGAACGATCAGGGCCTTGATCCGGCGGTCGTCGGCGATGCCGGCGAGAAGCTCGTCGCGTTTCGAATCCTGCAAGATGATTCCGTCGACTTCGAAGCGCGCGACGTATTCGGACAAGGGATAGCCGTCAAAACGGGCGTAACCCGCGGCCACCGCCGCGACCACGGCCACCACCGCCGCAAGCCGCCAAAACAGAATTCCGCGCTTGAGGCGGCGACGTTCGACGTAGGCGTCAGAATCGAGCGTCATGGGATGGCACCTTCACCGTCCGGGTTCGCCGGGATCGCATCCGGCGGGCCCGGCAGACTCGCGCGGGCGACGTCAGTCGTCCTTGCCGCCTTCGGCGGCGTCGTCCTCGCTTTTCTTCACCTTCTTGGCCTTTTTCGGCTTGGCTTCGTCCGCCGCCGCGCCCTCGCTCGCGATCTTGGCGGCGGCTTTCGCCTTCTGGATCGCGGCGCCCAGGATGTCGCCGAGGGAGGCCCCCGAGTCGGACGAACCGAACTCGGCCATCGCCTTCTTCTCCTCCTCGACCTCGAGCACCTTGATCGAGAGTGAAAGACGATGGGTCTTGGCGTCAACTTGCGTGACCTTGGCATCCACTTTCTCGCCTGGGGCGAAACGGGCGGGACGCTGCTCGCTGCGGTCGCGGGAGAGTTCGGCCTTGCGGATGAAACCGGGCAGCCCGCCGGTCACCGTCACCTCGATGCCGGTATCGGTGACGGCGGTGATCGTGCAGGTCACCACGTCGCCCTTCTTCAATTTGGCGGCGGCCTCGCCGCGGTCGCCCTCGACCTGCTTGATGCCCAAGCTCACGCGCTCCTTGACCGTATCCACGTCCAGGATCTTGGCCTTAACCGCCTGGCCTTTCTTGTACTCGGCGATCGCCTTCTCGCCCGGCGTCGTCCAGGAGAGATCGCTCAGGTGGCACATCCCGTCGATGTCGTCGGTAAGACCGATGAACAGGCCGAATTCGGTGATGTTCTTGATCTCGCCTTCGACGACCGAGCCGACCGGGAATTTATCGAGGAAGGTCACCCACGGGTTCGGCAGGCATTGCTTGAGGCCGAGGCTGATGCGGCGCTTGTCCGGGTCCACGTCGAGCACCATCACCTCGACTTCCTGGCTGGTGGAGACGATCTTGCCCGGATGGATGTTCTTCTTGGTCCAGCTCATTTCGGACACGTGGACCAAGCCCTCGACGCCCGGTTCCAGTTCGACGAAGGCGCCGTAATCGGTGATGTTGGTTACGCGGCCCTTGAACTTGACGCCCTTCGGATACTTGAGCATGACGCCCTGCCAAGGATCGGCTTCGAGCTGCTTCATGCCGAGCGAGATGCGCTGCGTCTCGGGGTTGAAGCGAATGACCTGAACCTTGACGTTCTGGCCGACGTGCAGGGATTCGGAGGGATGATTGATGCGCTTCCAGGCGATGTCGGTGACGTGCAACAAACCGTCCACGCCGCCCAAGTCCACAAACGCGCCGTAGTCGGTGATGTTCTTGACCACGCCGTCCATCACCTGGCCCTCGCGCAACTGCGCGATCAGTTCCGAGCGCGCCTCGGTCCGGGTCTCTTCCAGGACCGCGCGGCGGGAGACGACGATGTTGTTGCGCGCGGCGTCCATCTTCAGGATCTGGAAAGGCTGCGGCACGCCCATCAGCGGCGTGATGTCGCGCACCGGACGGATGTCCACCTGGCTTCCGGGCAGGAATGCGACGGCGCCGGACAGATCGACAATGAAGCCGCCCTTGACGCGGCCGAAGATGACGCCGTTGACGCGCTGGTTCTTCTGAAACGACTTTTCGAGGTCGTCCCAGGCCTCCTCGCGCCGGGCCTTCTCGCGGCTGAGCCGGACCAGGCCTTCCTTGTCCTCGTAGCGCTCGATGAACACGTCCACGACATCGCCCGGTTTGATTTCCGCGGGCTGGCCGGGGAATGCGAATTCCTTGAGCAGCACGCGGCCCTCGGACTTGAGGCCGACGTCGATGATGGCGAAATCGTTTTCGATGCGGACCACGGTGCCTTTGTGCACCTGGCCGGCGAAGGTGGGCCGGGCGGCCAGCGATTCTTCGAGCAGGGCGGCGAATTCCTGGGTCGCTGCGGAAGGGGCGGCGGTGGCCGCGGAGCGGGCAAGAGACACGAGAGTTAATCCTTTCTTCGGGTTCGTTGTTCAGGCCGTCCGGTTGGGTCCGGCGGTCTTGGATCGGGTTGCGCGTCGAGCGGGGTTGCTCAGGCGGAGTTTTGCGAGGCGATGTGGCGAAGCGCCCGTTTGAACACGGCATCCGCGTCGAGCGTGCTGGTATCCAGCACCAACGCGTCTTGGGCCGGGGTCAACGGGGCGACGGCGCGCGCCCGATCGCGGGCGTCGCGCTCGTTCATGTCCCGCAAAACGCGCGCATATATAGCTTCGAGGCCCCGCTCCCGCAACTCCTTCACGCGCCTCTCGGCGCGGACTTCTGGGGTCGCTGTTAGGAAAAACTTCACATCCGCGTCCGGGCACACCACCGTGCCCACGTCGCGGCCGTCCAGCACCGCGCCCTTGGCCCCGCCCGGCGGGGTCGCGGCGAAGCGGCGCTGGAATGCCAGGAGCGCGACCCGCACCGTCGGAATGGCGGAGACCTTGGAAGCAGCCGCGGCGGTATCCTCGCCGCGAAGCGCGGGGTCGTCGAGCGCGGCCGGGTCGAGCGCTTCGGCCGCGCACGTCGCCCGGCCCGGGTCTTCAGGCAAAGCCCCGGCGGCCAGCACCGCGTGCCCGACCGCGCGGTAGAGAAGTCCGGTATCCAGATAGGCGAGGCGGAAATGGGCGGCGAGCCTTCGCGCGAGCGTGCCTTTTCCCGCACCGGCGGGGCCGTCGATGGCGATGATCATGGAGCGGCGGTCATGGGGCGGCGTTCCCTTCGATGCGCGCGCCAAGCCCGTTCATCAAGGACGCGAACCTGGGAAAGCTCGTCTCGATCGGCGAGGCATCGTCGACCGCGATCCCCGCGCGGCTCGCCATGCCGAGCACGAGGAAAGCCATGGCGATGCGGTGATCGAGATTGACCGCGATCCGGGCATCGCCCTTGGGCGGCGCGCCGGCGCCCCGAACGGCGAGCCAGTCCTCGCCTTCCTCCACCTTCGCCCCGACGGCGGCGAGACCGCGGGCGATCGCCGCGAGCCGGTCGCTTTCCTTGACCCTGAGCTCCTTGAGGCCGCGCATGCGCGTCGTGCCTTCGGCGCAGGCCGCGGCGGCGGCGAGGATGGGATATTCGTCGATCATGCGGGGGGCGCGCGCGGGCGGCACATCCACGCCCTTGAGCGGGGCATGGATACAGGTGATATCCGCGACCGGCTCGCCGCCTTCTTCGCGAAGATTGGCCAGCGTGATGTCTGCTCCCATTTCCCGGAGCGTTTCGATGACGCCTGCGCGCAGCGGATTGACGCCGACGCCTTGCACCGTCACCCGCGATCCCGGGACGATCGCGGCCGCAACCAAAACGAACGCGGCCGAGGAGATGTCGCCGGGAATGCTGACTTTCGCGCCGCGCAGCTCGGGTTGGCCGACGACGCTCACCCGTCGGCGACCGTCGCCGAGTTCTTCGACTGTCACTTCGGCGCCGAAATGGCGCAGCATCCGTTCGCTGTGGTCGCGGCTGGGTTCGCGCTCGATGACGCTGGTCCGCCCCGGCGCGGCGAGCCCGGCGAGAAGAACCGCCGACTTCACCTGCGCCGACGGGACCGGAAGCGCGTATTCGATCGGTACCGGCTCGGCCGTGCCGGTGATGGCGAGCGGCATCCGCCCGCCCTCCCTGGGAGCAAAGGTGGCGCCGATCCGCTCGAGCGGTTCCATGACTCGGATCATGGGGCGGCTGCGGAGCGAGGCGTCGCCGGTCAGCAGGGTGGTGAAGGGATGGGTCGCGAGAATGCCCATCAGGAGCCGCGCCGAGGTACCGGAATTTCCGAGATCGAGGACATCGCCGGGCTCGATCAGGCCGCCGACCCCGCGCCCGCTCACCCGCCACGCGCCTTCGCCCAGACGCTCGACCCCGGCGCCGAGCGCGCGGAGCGCTTGCGCGGTGGCGAGCACGTCGTCGCCTTCGAGCAGGCCCTCGATACGCGTCTCGCCGACCGCGAGCGCGCCGAACATCAGGGCCCGGTGCGAAACCGACTTGTCTCCCGGCGCGGCGACCGAGCCCTCGAGCGCGCGGGCAGGGCGGGACAGAAGGGGCCGGAGGGTGTTCATGGGAGGCGGTTCCGGGTAGGTCGTAACACGTCGATCAAGGGCGTGATAGGGGTTCGCAAGCTAGGCCCTTGGCGGTCTTTGGCGGGCCGGCGGGGAGCGCATTTTTTGGTTTTGACACCCGGGCGGGAAAATGGCAAAGGCTCTGCCGGCCGCAACCGGCTCCGCGGACGTGGGAATGCCGATGCGCGCGCGGAATAGAGGAGAAACGCGAGTGAGCAAGCCGGAGTGGGGTACGAAACGGACCTGCCAGGGGTGCGGTGTGCGCTTCTACGATCTGAACCGTGCCCAGATCGTCTGCCCGAAATGCGGAACCGAGAACAGCCCCGAGGCGCCGGCCAAACTGCGCCGGGCGGCCGCCAGGCCGGTCGAGCCCGCGCGTCCGGTCCCGCCGATCGCCGTCGAGGCGAGCTTGGTCGCCGAGGACGTTCCGCCGCCCGACGTGGTCGAGGACAAGGACGAAGAAGACAAGGACGAGGAAGAAGCCGAGGTCATCGAGGACGCCTCCGATCTTGGTGAGGACGAGGATGACGTCGCCGAGGTCAAGGAGCATATCGAGACCGAGGGTGGCCGCTGAACGTTTGTCCGAGGACGGAATTTTTAGCGAAGGGGCCGTAGCTCAGTTGGGAGAGCGCTTGAATGGCATTCAAGAGGTCGGCGGTTCGACTCCGCTCGGCTCCACCACTTCGACTTTATCCCTCCCCACCCCGGCGCGACGCCGGGGTTTTTTCCGACCCAAAGCATTTTTCCCCGATTTTCCGGCCTTCCCTCCGCCTCCGGAGGGAAGGCCGGGGCGTTGACACTCCCTTAATTGCGCCCAAATTAGAGTCACGGTCGGAATGCCGCCCGCCGGGTTCCGGTCCGAGATGCGCGCCGTTCGCGTGTTCCGGGATGCTCGCTCGCAACGAGGGGTCGATCCATGTCGCGCTTTGCCGGTTTCAATAGCCCGTTCCTGCTCGGCTTCGATCATTTCGAACGTCTGCTCGACCGCGTCGCCAAGACCTCGGTCGAGGGTTACCCC
>MIAC01000114.1 GCA_001830475.1 Rhodospirillales bacterium RIFCSPLOWO2_12_FULL_67_15 | reverse complement strand
TCCGGACGCGTCATGGACAATACGATGGGCGGTGTGGTCCAGTTGCCAGGTGCCAAGGCGCCCGCGCGCTGGTCGGCAGTGCGCACCGCGGCAGGCGTGGTGAGTATAGACTGACGTTTGCGCTATTAATCTGGAATACCTTCCAAGAGGATGACAAATTGGCAAAACCCAACTATCAATATGAAAAGCGCCAGAAAGATATAGCAAAGAAAAAGAAGCAGGAAGAAAAACGCCTGCGCAAACTGGAGAAAAAGAATCTCGAGTCCGGTGAGAATCCGGATCAGCCTGCGGTCGCGGGGGAAACCGGCAGTCCGGGTACCGAGCCTGGCGGAAGCGCCTGACGGTATTACTGTTACTGCGTCAGCAAAGCCGATTCCCTCCCCCTTGACGGGGGAGGGCTAGGGTGGGGGTGAGAATTACCATGACTCGCAACGTTTTCACCCCCATCCCAACCCCATCAAGGGGGAAGGAGTTCCTTTTCAGTTGAGCAGGAACGCCGCCGGCAGCGCCTGCACCACGCTGCGGCGATGAATGATCTGGCTGGCCGCCAAATCGTCAGCCGCCGTGTTGCGGGCATCGGTGATCACGCGTCCGTGTTCGAGCAACTCCTGGTCGAGCGGACGCGGGGCGCGCAGCATCGCCGCCAACGTGTCGGAATGACGCGCTGGTACATGCTTCATTTCGGCACCGGCGGGCGTTGGCAGTGGTTTGCTGCCTGCGACAACAAAGCTGTTGAGGTGCCGCGCCGCCGGGCCATAATCCGGGCGATAGAGCACGATAAACGGAAACTCGGCGCGCAGCGTGGTCAGAAAATGCGCGTAGGCGCGCGGATAGTCGAGATCGGCGAAGGTATTGAACACCGCGATGCCGTCGGGTCCGAGGCAGCGTTTCAGGTCGTGAAAGAAGTCCCGCGTAACCAGATACTCGGGCACGCCGTCGCCGTGGAACAGGTCGACGATCACCACCGGGTAGCCGTTGTTGCAGGAGCGTACGAAGGTACGCGCGTCGGTTTGATGTGTGCGTATCTTGCCGCGATCGAGGCCGAACACCTCGGTTGCCGCGCGCAGCGAAGCGGGGTCGATATCGACGGTAGTGACATCGAGGCCGCGGCCGGCAAGCCGCATCGGCACCATGCCCGCGCCGAGGCCGAGCACCAGCGCGGAGCGCAGCGCGGGCCGGTAGGCAAAGGACAGTGCTTCGAGCGCGTAGGTATAAAGCGACATCGATTTGTTGTCCCCGTCGACCATATTCTGAATCAAGCCATCCTGAAAGTAGATGCGCTGGAATTGCCCGTTTTCGAGCGGCTCGCTTTTCAATACCTTGATGGTACCGAACAGCGAGCGGTAGCTCGCTTCGCGCTGCCAGGTCATTCCGCCGTAGCTTGCCGGCCACATGCGGCCGGTATAAGCATCGGCCCCGGCGAGTAGCCCAAGAGAAGCCGCCAGTGCAACGGCAGCGGTAGCGACAAGCGGCTTGCGGCCGGCGACCTTGACGGAGGTGGCGAACAGCAGGATGAGCGGCAGTACGGCGAGGCTCGCCGCTACCAGCAGTGTCGCGGCGAAATTGCTCAAATACGGAATCAGGCCGAACGCGGTCACCAGCACGCCGGCGCCCGAGCCGATGGTGCTGATGAAAAACACCCGCCCCGCGCCGGCGTCGGCAAGCTCGCCGCGCGTGCTCTGGCGCAGCCGGATCGCAACCAGCAGCGGATTCATCGCTGAAGTCGCGAGCAGCGGCACGCACAGCAGAATCAGGCAGGCGCTGAAAGCACCGAGCACAAGATCGAGCCGCGCCAACTGGGTGAACAGATACGGGTAAGCGAGGCACGCGGCGACAATGGCGAGCGCGGCGAGCCCCGGCATCAGCGCAAACAGGAAGGCAAGCTTTTCGGGTTGCGGCGCGCGGCCTTTCTTGCCGGCGGCGAGCCTGCCGCCCGCCCAGTAACCGAGCGCGAGCGACACCAGCGTGATCGACAGGATGCCGCTCCAGATGTAGAGGCTGACGCCGAAGTAGGGCGTCATGATGCGCGAGGCAAGCAGCTCCAGCGCGAGGATTGCGCCGCCGGTGATGAAAATGATGGCCTGCAGCAGCATGCGTTGGGGGCAGTCGGGTATAATGACGGCGCTTTTTGTGCTTGTCGGTCAGCGCGCAAATTTACCAGAGATCAGACAGTGAGGCGAGCGCGGGCTTGCTGCAAGGCACGCAAGCGCGCATTGCGCCGACGGGCCAGGACCAAGGGAGTGTTTATGTTCAGATTCAGATTGCTGCACCGGTGCTGGGGCCGCGCCATGCTGGGCGCCGCCATGGTGCTGGGCGTGACCATTGCCGCCGGCGCCGCGGAACCGACCGTGCCGTACGTGCCGACGCCGCAGGAAGTGGTCGAGCGCATGCTCGAGATCGCCAAGGTCGGTCCGCAGGATTACCTGATCGACCTCGGCTCGGGCGATGGCCGTATCGTGGTGACCGCGGCGAAGCAACGCGGCGCGCGCGGTTTCGGCGTCGATCTCAACCCGGTGCGCATCGAGGAGAGCATCGAGAACGCGGCCAAGGCCGGCGTCAGCGACCGCGTGACATTCCAGCAGCGTAATCTGTTCGAAACCGATTTGAGCGATGCCACGGTCATTACCATGTATCTGCTGCCGCGCGTGAACCTCGACTTGCGGCCGAAGCTGCTCGAACTGAAGCCGGGAACGCGGCTTGTGTCGCACGATTTTTCGATGGACGACTGGAAGCCCGACGCGTTCGCCGAGATGGACGTAAAGGAAAAGTACGGCACCGCACCCGGCAGCAGCTCGATTTATTTCTGGATCGTGCCGGCCAGGGTCTCCGGCTCGTGGCAATGGCAACTTGCGGTCGGCGGCAAGCCGCTGGCGTATGAGCTTGCACTCCAGCAGAAGTATCAGATGATCTCCGGCACGGTGCGCGTGGGTGGCCGCAGCGTCAAGCTGGAGGACGCCAGGCTGCGCGGCGATCAGATCAGCTTCAGCTTCAGCGTTGTTGTAAACGGCAATCCGCTCAAGCATGAATTTTCGGGGCGAGTGATGGACAAAGGCATTGAAGGCACGGTGAATCTTGCGGGCAGCCGCACCCGGGGACAGCTCGAATGGAAAGCCGCGCGCAGCGTGAAAGCCGGCCAGTCGGCGGGTGCCACGCTCGTGGCGTGGGCTCGTTAGCATGTCGTTGGTTTCCGTCATTACGGCCGCACCGCGACGGCTTGGGGTGAGGGTGGTCGGCGCGCTGCTGTCCGCACTGCTGCTAACCGGTACCGCTCTTGCGCAGGATGATTTCGGCGATACGCCGTACGTGCAGACGCCGCAGAACGTCGTCGATCGCATGTTGCAGGTCGCGCACGTCGGTCCCGGCGATTATGTGATCGACCTGGGCTCGGGCGACGGGCGCATGGTCATCACCGCCGCCAAAAAGTACGGCGCGCGCGGCTTCGGCGTCGATCTCGACCGGCGGCTCGTCGAGCTTTCCAACCGGCTCGCGGCGCGCGCCGGCGTGGCGGACCGGGCGGTGTTTTACGAGCGGAACCTTTACGACACGGACCTCACCGCGGCAAGCGTCGTTACCATCTACCTGCTGCCGGAAGTCAATCTGATGGTGCGGCCCAAGCTGCTCGCAACGCTCAAGCCCGGCACGCGCGTCGTGTCTCACGACTACAACATGGGGGACTGGCCGCCCGACCAGCAAATGGTGCTTGATGCGCCCGACAAGCCGGTCGGGCGCGATAAGACGAGCAAGGTGTTTTTCTGGGTGGTGCCGGGGAATGCGGCGGGCAAATGGCGCTGGCGGCTGCCGGTCGCGGGCAAGCCTGCAGATTTCGAGCTGGTGGTGTCGCAGAACTTCCAGACCGTTACCGGCAGCGTGATGGTTGACGGCGTTGCGTGGACGCTTGAAAACGCACGCCTGAGCGGCGTCAACATCAGTTTTATCTTGAATGATCCGCGTAGGGCCGCGCGCTATGAGTTTACGGGACGGATTGGCGATCACGGCATCGCGGGCACGGTGCGAGTCACCGGCGCGACAGTCCAGCGCCAGCTCGAATGGGATGCGACGCGCACCGAACCCGGCGCGCCCGCGCATGCGGCGCTGAAAAAGCCGGATCCGCTCGAATTGCAGCGGATGCAGCAGATGCAGTAGATGGCCCGCTTTAGTTCATTGTGGAGCGCATGCGTCTGGGTGGCTGCGTGCTGGTTTGCGCCATTTCCGGCGCATGCCCAGTCCGGCTACGACGTACCGTTTGTGCCGACGCCGCCGGTGGTGGTCGAGGAGATGCTGCGGCTTGCCAACGTCGGGCCCGCCGATTTCGTGATTGACCTCGGCTCCGGCGACGGCCGCATTCTGATCGCTGCGGCAGAAAAATTCGGTGCGCGCGGCATCGGCGTCGACCTCGATCCCGACCGCATCGAGGAGAGCGTTTACGGCGCGCAGCTCGCCGGCGTGTCCGACCGCATCGCGTTCCAGCGGCAGGATTTGTTCAAGTTCGACATCAGCCGGGCGTCGGTAGTGACGATGTACCTGCTGCCGTCGGTCAATATCAAGCTGCGGCCGCGGCTCCTGAAGGAGCTCAAGCCCGGCACGCGCATCGTGTCGCACGATTTCGACCTGGAAGACTGGCGGCCGGATCAGAAGTCCACCGTGCGCAAGAATGTGTTCCTGTGGATCGTGCCGGCGCGGGTCGACGGCCGCTGGCGCGCCAGTATTGCGCTGCCGGCCGGCGAACGCGGCTACGAAATCGAGATCAGGCAGAAGTTCCAGGAAATCGACGGCCTGGTGCGCTACGACAAGAAGATCGCCAGCCTGTGGAATGCCAGATTGTCCGGCGACCACATCAGCTTTGTGGTCGTTGACGATTCGGGGCCGGTCGAGACCAACCTCTATTTCGACGGCCGGGTTGCGGGCGACGCGATCGAAGGCGTGATCCGGCGCGGCGTCGGCAGCGACCAGCGCCAGATCAAATGGCGCGCGAACCGGATTGCGTCTGCATCGTGAGCACGACCCCATGATGCGTGCGCACAGAACCGGATGGCTGTTTTTCCTGTTGGCGCTTTGCGTGCTGCCGCCGTGGCGCGTCGCGCTGGCCCAGCAGGCGGCCGATGTACCGTACGTCTCGACGCCGTCGAACGTCGTCGCCGCCATGCTCGAGATGGCGCTCGTCACGGCCGACGATTATCTGATCGATCTCGGCTCCGGCGACGGCCGCATCGTGATCGAAGCCGCGAAAAAGAGCGGCGCGCGCGGCATGGGGGTCGAGCTCGACGCCAACCTGGTGTACATGGCGAACGAGGCGGCCAAGCGCCAGGGCGTCGCCGGTCAGGTCAGGTTCGTGGAGGGCAGTCTGTTCAACGCCGATATCAGCAAGACCACCGTGCTTACCATGTATCTGCTTCCGAACATCAATCTGCAGCTGCGCCCGCGCATCCTGGGCCAGATGCGGCCTGGCGCGCGGGTCGTGTCGCATGACTTCGACATGGGCGGATGGAAGCCTGATCTGCACCGCGAGGTCGCGGTACCGAACAAGTCGTACGGACGGCCGGTGAGCCAGATCTATCTGTGGTACGTGCCGGCCAACGTCGCCGGGAAATGGCAATGGCGCCTGCCGGTCGGCGGCGCGACGCGCCTCTATGAAGCCAGAATCGACCAGACGTTCCAGGAACTGAGTGACGAAGTGCTGGTCGAGGGCGGCGGTGCAACCAGCCGCGGTGCCAGGCTGCGCGGCGATCTGATCACGCTCGACCTGGTACGCGAGTTTTTCGGGCAGAAGGTTACGCACGAATTCAGCGGCCGCGTCGAGGGCGACCGGATCGTCGGTCGTGCCAGGATCAGCGGCGGCGGCAATAACGCAACGCTGGCTTGGGAAGCAACGCGCGTCGAGCGCGGCATGATGCGTATCGACCAGGAGTCCATAACGAAATGAACTGGAGACATTGATGAAAAGCTGGAAGCGGATAGCGGGAAGCGCGTTATTGGCGCTGATGATGCCGTTGCAATTGGGGGCGCAGGAAGGCGCCGGCGACGTGGTCTACGTGCCGACGCCGCAGATCGTGGTCGACGAGATGCTGAGGCTGGCGAAAGTCGGGCCCAAGGACTTCGTCATTGATCTGGGCTCGGGCGATGGCCGCATGGTGATTACTGCGGCGAAAAAATTCGGCGCGCGTGGTTTCGGCGTCGACCTCGACACCGTGCTGCTCAATCTCAGCATTGTGAACGCCCAGCGCGAAGG
>MIAC01000113.1 GCA_001830475.1 Rhodospirillales bacterium RIFCSPLOWO2_12_FULL_67_15 | reverse complement strand
GCCGAAGCCGCGCTGCTGATCGCGAGCGAGGAGTATCGCGATCTCGACATCGCCGCTTATCTGGCGCGGCTCGACGAAATGGCCGCGACGCTCAGGCACCGGCTGCGCGCCGACATCAGTCCCGCCGACACCATCATCGCTCTCAATCGTTTCCTGTTTGAGGAGCACGGCTTCAGCGGCAACGCCGCGGATTATTACGATCCGCGCCACAGCTTTCTCAACGAAGTGCTGGACCGCAAGCGCGGCATCCCGCTCACGCTGGCGCTGGTTTATATCGAAATCGGCCGCCGCATCGGACTGCCGGTGCAGGGCATAGCATTTCCGGCGCACTTCCTGGTCAAATGCCAGTTGCGCGAAGGCACGGTGGTGCTCGATCCCTACGCCAAGGGCATCTCGCTGAGCTTCGATGAGATCAGGCAGCGCATCAAGAACCTGCGCCACGGTGTGGAGCCGCCGCGATCGGTGATCGCGGGGATGCTCGCCGCGGCCAGCAACAAGGACATCCTGGTGCGCATGCTGCGTAACCTGAAAGGGATCTACTCGCACCATCAGGAATGGCTGAAGGCACTGGCGGCGACCGACCGCATTATCAGCGTCATGCCGGATCTGGCCGAGGAATACCGCGACCGCGGCATGATTTACCTGAGCCTCGAGTGTTTCCGCGCCGCGCTGTTCGATCTCCAGGCTTATATCAAGATGCTGCCGGTGGCCGCAGACGCCGATACGGTACGCCGGAAGGTGGTCGAACTGCAGGCGGTCGCATCCCGGCTAAATTGAATCAAGCAACCGCGGCTTGCCATTGGCGCAGCAGCTTGCGCCTGCGTTCCTGGTCGAGCAGCTCGCCGCAACCCTGATCGATTCGGATAGGTTCGACAACATTCGTGTCATTGGGAACCCGGGAGTCGGGCTCCTTGCGCACGGGGAAGAGCCCCGCCTTCAGCAACTGCTGCTGCCCGTCCCGCGACAGGAGGTAGTCCAGGAACAGCTTGGCGGCGTTTGGGTGCGGAGCGCGGCTCGAGATAAGTGCCACACGCGAAACCGCAAGTGGCGGCACGTTCGAAGCGGCAATCGCGAGCGACGGGTTGGCGCGTACCGCGCGCAAGGCGTAAGAGCCAAGCACGTGGTAGCCCAGGGCAGCGCGGCCGCTTGCCACCTCTTCCACGAGCTCCGGGTTCGAACCGAATACCTTGGGCTTGCATTCGGCCAGTACCTGCATGAACGCGTTGAACTCCGCCCCACGCCGGCTCTCGTGCAGCAAGGCGAGGAAACCCAGCCCGTTGCGCTCGATGTCATAGGACGCCAATCGGCCATGGAACCGCACGGGGTCGCTCGTGAGTGCGGCGGTAAGTTCCGCAATCGAGCCGGCCGGAATACACATGTCGAAGCGGTCGCGATTAACCAGCGTCATGAGCGGTTCGACCGTGGTCGCATAGGCCATGTCACGGTACACGGCACCGTCCGGAAGGGCATGTGCTTCGGGACTGCGATGCGGCAGCGCATCTCCGGCCAACACCAGGCCCA
>MIAC01000112.1 GCA_001830475.1 Rhodospirillales bacterium RIFCSPLOWO2_12_FULL_67_15 | reverse complement strand
CGGATCGATTGGCGTTGCCCGCGCGCACAATGAACAGGCCCTACATCGCCGATGCGTGGATGCAGTTCCCCTATCCCCGGTTTCGTCGAGTTTGAAGCACTACTACCGGCCGGCGGGCCTGCCCCGCGACCGGCAACCCCCTGGCTCGCGACCGTATGGCGCAAGGCATAAGCGGGCACCGCCCGGCCTTTGACAGCACGCTTCTCTACTAGTAGAATAGCCGCCTCCCAGGACAAACGGGGCGAAAGCGCGCCCTAAGAGGATGCCATGGCCAGCGCCGACACCCAGCGCAAGTGGCGGAGCAAGCACCGCTTCATCAAGCGCCAATTGAACGTCACCGCGCGCAAGCGCGTGCACGAGAATCTCGACGGCTTCGCCGGCCTGTTCGGGCTGCGCGGCAAGGCCGAAGCCGTGACGTTCGCCTGCTTCGTCACCGAAGCCCTGATCCAGCGCGCCGACTACAACGCCGACGCCGCCCGGATGCTGGACGATTTCCGCAACGCCTATCACCGCGACCGCGAGATGCTGTCGCCCTGAAATTTCGCTCGTGACCGAATTTCGCTTACCCGATCCCTTGCATGTCGCCGCGGCGATGCGCGCGACGGCGGTGGCCGAGATCCTGCCCCGTTTCGGCCGGCTCGCGCCCGCCGACATCGCGGAAAAACGTCCAGGCGAAACTGTGACCGTCGCCGACACCGCCGCCGAGGCGATGCTGACCCGGCTCTTGGGCGAAATCGTACCCGCCCAGGTGGTCGGCGAGGAAGGGATCGAAGCGGACCCTTCGCAGCTCGCCCGCCTCGCCGGATCCGATCCGCTCTGGATCGTGGACCCGGTCGACGGCACCGACAATTTCGCCAAGGGCGACAGGCGTTTCGGCATGATCGTCGCGTTCGCGCGCGGGGGCGAAACGCTGGCGGGCTGGATCCTCGATCCCCTCAACGACCGCGTCGTCTGGGCGGCCAAAGGGGAGGGGGCCTGGATGGACGGGGCGAGGCTCGCCGCCGCCTTTCCCGCGCCGGTTTCGGAACTCGCCGGCACCACGGGCCGGCGCATGCGCGAAAAGCTCGAGGCGCGCCGGGGCATGGGCGAACAGGGGCTGCCGCTGACGGTCGCGCGCTACGGCGCGATCGCGCTCGAATACCTGGACCTCGCGCGGGGAAAGCTCTCCTACATGCGCTGCGTCGGCCGCCTCAAGCCCTGGGACCACGCCGCCGGCGTGCTGATTCACGCCGAGGCGGGCGGCTACTCGGAGCTCGCCGACGGGGAAGGCGCTTACCGTCCCGCGCCCCTCCGCACGAAGGACGGAACCCTCATCCTCGCCCCCGACCGGGCGGCGTGGGAATCCCTTTCCGCCGCCTTCGCCGCCCTCTAAAATCGCCGCGTTTTCAAGAACGGGGGCACCCACGACATGAGCGCCGGAAAAGCCGCATGGATCGGCCTTGGCAACATGGGCTATCCCATGGCCGGGCACTTGCAAAAGGCGGGCTGGAACGTGACCGTCTACAACCGCTCCCGGCCCAAGGCCGAGGCCTGGGTCAAGGAGCATGGCGGCAGCAAAGCGCCCACTCCCGCCGAGGCGGCAAAGGACGCCGACATCGTCTGCGTCTGCGTCGGCAACGACGGCGACTTGCGCGCGGTGATATTGGGTCCGAACGGCGCGCTCGCCGGCATGAAAAAGGGCGCAATCCTCTGCGACCACACCACGGCGTCCGCCACCATCGCCCGCGAGATCGCCCAGGCCGCCAAGTCCTTAGGGATCGCGTTCCTGGACGCGCCGGTTTCGGGCGGGCAGGAGGGAGCGAAAAAGGGGATGCTCACGATCATGGTCGGCGGCGAGGCCAAGGCTTTCGCCAAGGCCGAGCCCGCGATGCGCTCTTACGGCCGCGCCGTGACCTTGATGGGCCCTATCGGTTCCGGGCAGCTGACCAAGATGGTCAACCAGATTTGCTGCGTCGGCGCGATCCAGGCGCTGGCCGAGGCCATGAATTTCGCCACCCGCGCCGGGCTCGACGGCCATAAGGTCGTGGACGTGATCGCCAAGGGCGCGGCCCAGTCCTGGCAGATGGCCAACCGCGGCAAGACCATGCTCGAGGGCAAGTTCGACTTCGGCTTCGCGGTCGACTGGATGCGCAAGGACTTAGGCATCGTTCTTGAAGAGGCGCATCAAAACGGCGCGACCGTTCCCGCGACCGCCCTGATCGCCGATTTCCTCTCCCGTCTCCAGGCGCGCGGCGAGGGCCGGCTCGACAATACCGCCGTCATCCGCCTGCTCACCCATCCCTAGGCCCGAACATGACCCCTCCCACAACGCCCGCGCCGAAGCGCGCCGCCAACCCCGTCAAGGCCGCCTTCATCGGCCTGGGCGTCATGGGTTTTCCCATGGCCGGGCACATGAAGCGCGCCGGCCACGACGTCACCGTCTACAACCGCACCGCCGCCAAGGCCCGCGCCTGGGCCAAGATGCATGGCGGCGCGTGGAAAGCGACCCCGGCCGAAGCCGCCAAGGGCGCGGATATCGTCTGCGCCTGCGTCGGCAACGACGACGATTTGCGCAGCGTCGTTTACGGCGCGAAGGGGATTCTCGCAGGCATGAAGCCGAGCGCGATTTTCGTCGATCACACCACCGCTTCGGCCACCGTCGCGCGCGAGGTCGAGGCGGAGACGAAAAAGCGCAATCTCGGGTTCCTCGACGCGCCGGTTTCGGGCGGCCAGGCGGGCGCCGAGAACGGCCAGTTGACGATCATGGTCGGCGGCGAGGCGGCGGCGTTCGCCAAGGCGGAACCGGTGATTTCGGCCTACGCCCGCGCGGTGACCCTGCTCGGGCCGGCCGGTTCCGGGCAGCTCGCCAAGATGGTCAACCAGATTTGCATCGCCGGCCTGGTCCAGGGGCTTTCCGAGGGCCTCGCCTTCGCCGAAATGGCCGGGCTCGACGCCGCCAAGGTGGTCGAGGTGATTTCCAAAGGCGCGGCGCAGTCCTGGCAGATGGACAATCGCGCCAAGACCATGCTCGCCGACAAGTTCGATTTCGGCTTCGCGGTCGACTGGATGCGCAAGGACCTAGGCATGGTTCTCGACGAAGCCCGCAGGAACGGCGCGCTGTTGCCGCTGACCGGCGTCGTCAACCAGTTCTATGCCCGCGTCCAGAGCTTGGGCGGCGGGCGTTTGGACACCTCGAGCCTGATCCGGCTGCTCGCGCGCCCCAAGGCGGGGAAACCCGCGAAGGCGGCGGCAAAGGGGCGCAGGAAACGGCGGCGTTGAGGCGCCGGTTCAGCGGAGCGCGATGGTGAGCTTGGGCGGTTTTTCGAAGCCCGCGACTTTCCAAGTGTAAGTCTTGAAATTGGCGCCCTTCTTGGGGTTGTCGGCGACCGAGCCGGCGTTGTGCGACACAACCTTGGCGTCGGTGATGACGCGGATCTGGCCCTCGGTGCCGAGCCCGAGGGCGGCGACGCGATCGATGTTATCCTTGGTGAGCGAAGCCCCGTAGATCGAGACCAGGCCGGTGGTTTCGACATAACTCACCGTTAGCATCGCGGCGTTGCGCCGGATGAAGGTCACCATCTTGGCCCGGAGCAGGTCGCCCTGGTCCTGCCATTTGACCCGGAAGATCCCCCGGCGTTGGTACTGGATGTCCTGGGTGCCTTTATCGCGCTTGAAATCGGCCTTGACGGTTTCGACCTTCTTCTCCTCCTCGAGGCCGCCGACCTTCTGCTTGAACAGGCTCTCGTAGAGGGGCAATTCGACGATGTAGCCGTCGAACTGGATCGAGTAGTGGCCGGTCCGTAAGACCTCGATTTCGGCGTCGAAGCGGACCGGGAGATAGCAGCCGGCGGCAAAGAGGGCGAGGGCGAGGGTGAGCGCGGCAAAGGCCGCCGGCAAACGGCGGCGGGGAGGGCGGAAACCGATGATCTCTGCCGGGGTCATTCGGTTATTCTAGTCCCTCAGCCCTGTCCCGGGTCCGATTTCTTGGCCTCGCGCCAAAGGGCCTCCATTTCGTCGAGGCTCGTCTGCTCGGGTCTAAAGCCGCGCTCCGCGAGCAGGGCCTCCATGGCTCGGAATCGGCGTTCGAACTTGGCGTTGGCGTGGCGGAGCGCCGATTCCGGGTCGAACTCCAGCCTGCGGGCGAGATTGACGCAAACGAACAGCAAATCCCCGATCTCGTCCAAAAGCCGGTCCTTGGCCGCGCCCGCCTTGATTTCGGCCTCCATTTCCTCGGTTTCCTCGCGCAGCTTGTCGAGGATGCGGATCGCCTCGGTCCAGTCGAAGCCGACCCGGGCCGCCCGTTGCTGGAGCTTGAGCGCGCGGGTCAGGGCGGGAAGGCCGACCGCGACCCCGTCGAGGGCGCTGGCGCCTCCGTTTCCGCCCCGCTGGCCGTTGTCCTCCCGTTCCCGGGCCTTGTGGTCCTCCCAGGCCCGGGTCTGGTCGGCCGCGTCCTTGACCTTGGCTTCGCCGAAGACATGAGGGTGACGGCGCACCATCTTGGCGTTGATCGCCTCGATCACGTCCGCGACCGAGAAGCGACCCGCTTCCTCGGCCATGCGGGCGTGGAAGACGACCTGAAAGAGGAGGTCGCCGAGCTCGTCCTTGAGGCCCGCAAGGTCGTTCCGTTCGATCGCGTCGGCGACCTCGTAAGCCTCCTCGACGGTATAGGGGGCGATAGTGGCGAAGCTCTGTTCCTTATCCCACGGACAGCCGCCCTTGGGGTCCCGGAGCCGGGCCATGATTGCCACCAGCTGGTCAAATTTGTCGCTCATCGAAACCCTCCGGCCATCTCGATTGTCGCATAATGTATATTATGGAAAATCATAGGGTACATTTGATGTCAATTAGTTAGGGGGTTTAGCCAATGTAACACCACATTCAGTTTCAGGCCTCGATCACCATGCCGTCGTAGCCGACCTCGACCGGCGCGACCCTCGCCTGCAGGCTCACGTGGTCGAGCGAGACGCTCAAGTGGGTCAGCACGGCCCGCCTGGGCGCCACCCGGGCGATCCACTCGAGCACCCGGTCGACGTATGCATGGGTCGGGTGCGGCGTCCCCCCGAAGGTCGAGACGACCCAGACCTGGATTCCTTTAAGGGTTTGGTAACCCGCGTCTGTCATTTCCACCAGGTCGGTCGAATAGGCGATCGGCCCGAACCGGAACCCGAGGGTACGGGAGAACCCGTGGTCCTGGTCGAAGGGCTCGACCGTGATCGATCCCACCCGGAAGGGTTTCCCGGGAACAACCAGCTGAGGGTCCAGGCAAGGTTTATAGAAATTCGTCACCCCATGCTTGAGCGGCGTCAAAACGTAGCCGAAGCGCTCCTCGATGACCTTGAGGGTGGCCTCGTCGGCGTACGCGGGTAGCCATGCGCCCGTCGCCCGGTTCACCGCCCGGAGGTCGTCGATCCCGTGCAGGTGGTCGGCATGGGCGTGGGTGTAGAGAACCGCATCCAGTTTGTCGGCGCCGGTGCGAAGAAGCTGCTCGCGGAGATCGGGCGAAGTATCCACCAGAATCCGGCTTTCGCCCTCCTCGACCAGAATCGAGGGCCTGAGGCGCCGGTTCCTGGGCTCACCCGGGTCGCAATTCCCCCAGCCGACCCCGACCCCCGGCGTCCCGGACGAGGATCCCGTCCCCAGGAGCGTGACTTTCACCGCCCGCCTCCCTGACCAGGCCGACCAGCCTGGGCGAACAGGCGGAAGAAGTTGTCGGCGGCGGCGGCGATGCGCGCGAAGTGCTCAAGAATCCGTTCGGCGTTCATGCGTCGGGCGCGCCAAGCTCCGCCAACAAGGCGGAAACAGTCGAATAAAGGCCGGGGAGCAGCGTCTCGGCGATGCGCCAGACGCGGGCATGATCGACGACAGCGTATCCGTGGATCAGGACATTGCGAAACCCGATTATTTCCCGAACATGAGGAACGCGCCGCGCAAGCTCCGGATCGATGTTCGAGAGCCGGCTCAACGCTTCGCCGATGATCTCGAACTGCCGCTCCACCGCTGCTCGAACGAGGGCATTTTGTGCATAGCCCGCGGCGTCAAGCCCGGCGATAAATCGGTTGATTGCCTCGGCGGCCTGTTGCGCGTCCCAAAGATAAGCGCGTGGATCATGCCGCATAGACCACCTCACGCGACCGATTTATCCCCGCAAGGATAAAGGGGTTCTTGATCGCGCCGGGTTCAACGAGATCGACCGGACATCCCAGCAATTGTTCAAGCGCGTCGGCAAGGCCGAAGAACTGTTCCAGCGGGGGCAGCCGGCTTTCCGGCTTGAACTCGACCAGGAAGTCGGCATCGCTGCGCCTTGGGTCGAAATCCCCGCCGCCCGGCTCGCCGAGGACCGGGGGATGGAGATCGCGGCGTAGGGCGCGTCGGTCTCGACCAAAACCCGGTCCAAGGGAACGGATTTG
>MIAC01000111.1:6693-6979 GCA_001830475.1 Rhodospirillales bacterium RIFCSPLOWO2_12_FULL_67_15 | reverse complement strand
TTCGAGCTCGGCGCGCGGCACCAGCGCGGCGACGCTGTCGATCACCAGCACGTCGACGGCGCCGGAGCGGACCAGGGTGTCGGTGATCTCGAGCGCCTGCTCGCCCCCGTCGGGCTGGGAAATCAGCAGGTTCTCGACGTCGACGCCGAGCTTCTGGGCGTAGCTCGGGTCGAGCGCGTGCTCGGCGTCGATGAAGGCGCAGGTGCCGCCCTTCTTCTGGGCCTCGGCGATGACGTGGAGCGCGAGCGTGGTCTTGCCCGAGCTCTCGGGCCCGTAGATCTCGACC
>MIAC01000111.1:4261-6588 GCA_001830475.1 Rhodospirillales bacterium RIFCSPLOWO2_12_FULL_67_15 | reverse complement strand
ATGATCGAGCCCTTGCCGAAGGCGCGCTCGATCTGGCTGACGGCGGCCTCGATCGCCTTGTTGCGGTCCATGGTGTCCTTTTCGACGAGACGGAGAGCGGGATTGGCCGACATGACGTGCCTCACTTATTCCATAGGGTGACGGGGGTTCCAATGTTTCTCGGCTGCGACGCCTCGGCGCCAATGTACGCGTTTTGTTCTCTCCGTCCAGGGTATTTTGTAATATATTGATTTATTTATATTATATTAGGTGCGTTCACGAGGGGTTCACGGCGAATCCGCGGGGTGACGGACCAGGGACTTTCGGCCCGCGCTTTTCATTTGAGCCTCGGCGCGCGCCAGGAAACCCGCCTACCCCTTCATCACTTCCTTCACCTTGCCGGCGAGGCCGGCGAGGCTGAAGGGCTTGGGCAGGAAGTGAAGCGCGGGGTCGTGCTCGATCGCGCGCGCGGCGTCCTCGGCATACCCCGACATCAGGATCACCTTCACGCCCGGCAGTTCCTGGCGGAGCAACTGCACCAGCGTCGGCCCGTCCATGCCCGGCATGATCACGTCGCTGAGGATCAAGTCGATCTTCTCGCCTTCGGCGAGGGCGGCGTTGACCACGTCCATGGCCCGTTCGCCGTCGGCGGCCTCGAGCACGCGATAGCCCTTGTTGCGCAACGCGCGCCCGCCGAACAGGCGGACCGCGTCCTCGTCCTCGACCAGAAGGATGGTGCCGGCGCCGGTGAGATCGGCGTCGAGCTCGGCGGCGGGCGGGCGCGCCCGCGCGATGCGCTCGGCCGCCGCCAGGTCTTGCGCGGGCAGGTAGATGGTGAACGTGGTCCCCTCGCCGACCGCGGATTCGACGAAGATGTAGCCCCCGGTCTGGTGGACGATGCCGTAAACGGTCGAAAGCCCGAGCCCGGTGCCGGCGCCGACCTCCTTGGTCGAGAAGAAGGGCTCGAAGATGCGCGACAGGTTCTCCTTCGGAATCCCCGCGCCGGTGTCGGCGATCTCGATCCCGACGTAGCGCCCGGGCGCGATCAGTTCGTGGCCGCGCTGCGTCGGGGCCGCGATCTCCACCATCGCGGTGCGGATGGCGAGCGTGCCCCCGCCCGGCATGGCGTCGCGGGCGTTGACGGCGAGGTTGATGATCACCTGGTCGAACTGGCCGCGGTCGACCAGCACGGCCGCGAGGTTGCGGCCGTGCTCGAGGCGCAGCTCGACCTTGGCGCCCAAGAGCCGGCCGAGAAGATGCGAGAGATCGGCAAGCGATTCGGTCACGTCGAGGACCACCGGGGCGAGCGTCTGCTTGCGCGAGAACGCGAGCAGTTGGCGGACCAGGTTGGTGGCGCGGTTGGCGTTCTGCTTGATCTGCATGATGTCGGCGAAGGAAGGATCGCCGGCGCCGTGGCGAGCGAGGAGCAGGTCGGAAAAGCCGATCATCGCGGTCAGCAGGTTGTTGAAGTCGTGGGCGATGCCGCCGGCGAGCTGGCCCATCGCCTGCATCTTCTGCGCCTGGGCGAACTGGACCTCGAGGTGCTTGCGCTCGGTGGTGTCGACGACGTAGAGGACGAGGCGATCTTGGCCTGCCGCATCCGCGGGGCGGGCGTGGATGGCGGTCGCGCGTTCATCTCCTTTGGGGCCGATGAGGCGGACCTCGAGGCTGGCCGCCGGCGCGGCGCCCATGACGAGCTTGGAAAGCTGGCCCGCGGCTTCGGCGCGATCTTCCGGCGCGAGCCGCTCGGCGAGCGCGCGCCCGATCACGGCATCGCGCGGCGAACCGGCGAGGGCGAGGAAAGCGGAGTTGCAATCGGCGATGACGCCGGAATAGTCGAGGAGCGCGATCCCGACCGGCGCCTGCTCGAACAGCCAGGGCGGGGTCGCGGGCGGCGCGGGCGCGGTCTGCTCGCGCCGGGCGAAATCCCTGACGACCAGCGAGCGGGTGTAGAGCGGCCGGCCGTCGGCGCCGGCGCGGACCGTCTGCAACAGGACCGCGGGAAAAGTGCCGCCGGAATGGTCCGCGAGCACGACCGCGCCGCCGTCGGGGGCTTCCCCCTCGCCTTCGGCCGCGAGCGGGAACGGCGTCGCCTCGAGAACGAAATCGGCGAAGGGTCTGCCGACGATCTCGCGCGCGGTGCGCCCGAGCCAGTCGGAAAGCGTGCGGTTGACGTAGAGAACGCGCCCGTCGGCGTCGGCCGAGAAGATCCCGGCGGGAAGATTGTCGAGGTATTCGGCCATCGCCGCCTCGTCGCGGGAGCGGCGGGAATCGAAATCCTCGCGCGAGCGGCGGATTTCGCCGCGCCCCGATTGGGGCGCATCATTTAACGCGCGCGGGGATTCGCC
>MIAC01000111.1:3928-4187 GCA_001830475.1 Rhodospirillales bacterium RIFCSPLOWO2_12_FULL_67_15 | reverse complement strand
CGCGCCCGGCCTCTTCCCGGTCGTCGGGCGGCGACCACCAGGCGCGGAAGGCGCCGAGCGCCGTCGCCGCCGCCTCGCGCAGGGTCAAGGGGCGCCCCGGCGGCGCCGGCCGCCCAAGCGAAGGATTAGAGCGGACCATCTCAGCGCAACTTGCCCTTGAGGCGCATGACGAAGCCGATCACTTCCGCCACCGCCTTGTAGTGCTCGACCGGGATTTCCTCCTCCAGCTCGACGCTGGCGTAGAGGGCGCGGGCGAGCG
>MIAC01000111.1:0-3853 GCA_001830475.1 Rhodospirillales bacterium RIFCSPLOWO2_12_FULL_67_15 | reverse complement strand
TGGCGACCAGCCTGGGCGCCTCCATCTTCTCCATCTCGTAGGCGAGCGCGACGGCGAAGTGGGTCGGGTTGGTGATGACCACCGTCGCCTTGGGCACCGCCGCGATCATGCGCTGGCGGGCGCGCTCCCTGCGGAGCGAGCGGATACGCGCCTTGACTTGGGGATCGCCTTCGACCTGCTTGTACTCTTCCTTGACCTCGTGCTTGGTCATGCGCATCTGCTTCATGAAGGCGAAGCGCTGGTAGAGGAAGTCGAACCCGGCGATCACCGTCAGCACCGCGAGCGCGGCCGCGGCCACCCGCAAGACCACCGCTTCGGAGCGATCCAGCACCGCGCCGAGGCTCATTGCCGGGAGCAGCTCGGCCCCCTTCAAGAGCGGGAGCGCGAAGGCGAAGATGATGCCGCCGATAATCGCGAGCTTGGCGACGCCCTTGACGAACTCGACCAAGGAGCGGAGCGACAGCAGCCGTTGCAATCCCTTGAGCGGGGATAAACGGCTCCAATCGAGCTCGAATCGTTCAGTCGCCCAAACCAGCCCGGTCTGAACGATGTGGATGGCGAGCGCGGCCACGACCAGCAGCAGAAACACCGGCCACAGGGCCGCGAGCAGGGCCCAGGCGAGATCGACGGTCAGCCTATGGAGATGGGAAATATCCGCCGGCATCTCGCCTGCGGATTCCAGGAACGGCAGCGAGATGCGCGCGATCCCTTTCATCGACCACGGCGCCGCGAACAGAACGAGCGCCGCCCCGGCCATCAGGATTCCCCAATTGGCTACCTCCTGCGATTGGGCGACCTGGCCGCGGTTGCGGCCGTGCTCGAGTTTTCGTCCCGAGGGGTCTTCCGTTTTCGAGGATTCGTCTTCGTCTTCGGCCATGGCTCACCCGCCCGCCCGTCAAGGCGCGACGAATACCACCCACGCGGCGCGGAAGCGTTCGGCGAAGACCAGCATCATCCCCGACACCACCGCAGTCAACAGCCAGAGCTGCAGCGCGATCTGGGCCGGCAGTCCGAAGAAGAAGACTTGCAGCGCCGGCATCAACCGCCCGAGCACGCCGAGGCCGACGTTGTAGATCAGCGCCGCGATCAGGAACGGCGACGACAACTGGAACCCGAGCAGGAAGGACGCAGAGATTTGGCGCGCGAACATGTCGGCGAGATCGCCGGCCGGCAGCGGCTCGCCCGGCACGAACAGGGCGTAGGTTCCGGCGAGCGCGCGCAGCATCACCTCGTGCAGGTCGGTCGCCACGATCAGCGTCGCGCCGACCAGCGAGAGGAAGCCCGATACGGTCGAGCTTTGCTGTTCGGCGATCGGCCCGGAAACCGGGTCGTTGACGAAGGCGTTGGCGATCGAGGCGAACAGCGCGATGAACGTGCCCGCCGTCTGCAACGCCGCCAGCAGGACGCGCCCGACCAGGCCGAACAGAGTCCCGATCAGGGCTTCGCCGGCGAGCAGGAGCGCGAGCGCCGACGGCGAATCAGGCATCGCCGGCAGGATCGGCGCGAGCGGGGCCGCTAACGCGAGGCTCACGAGCAGCGCGATGACGAGGCGGACGTTGGCCGGGATCGCGGCGGTGCCGACGCCGGGCAGCCACATCAGCGCCGCGCCGACGCGGGTGAAGACCAGGAGCAGAAGGAAGATGTTGGCGCCGATCAACTGATCGAGCATCGGCGCTACCCTATCGCGGCGATGCGGTCGAACAGGCCGTGCGAGAATTCGATCAGCGACGTCATCATGAACGGCAGGAAAACGACGGTGGCGATGAACACCGCTATGATCTTGGGCACGAACGTGAGGGTCATCTCCTGGATGGTGGTCAACGCCTGGAACAGCGAGATCACAATGCCGACCACCATGCCCGCGATCATCAGCGGCGCGCTGATGATCAGGATTTGAAAGAGGCTGTCCCGGCCGATTTCGATGACGGCAACCTGGTCCATGGCGATTCCCCGTTCCCGGCGTTGGTTCGGCCGCGCGCTTGTTATTACGCGGCCGGCGGGCGCTGTCAAAGACCGGCGGCGGCGCCGGGAAACGCGCCGCAAATCAGATCGGCATCCGCATGATCTCGCGATAGGCCTCGATCACCCGGTCGCGAATCGTCACCACCGTTTGCAGCGCGAGCTCGGCTTCCGCCACCGCGGTCACGACTTTGTTGAGATCGGCGCGGTCGTTGACGGCGGCGATCGAGGCGGTCTCCGCGGTTTTCCCGATCCGGGCGGCCTCGGTGAGGGCGCTCTTGACCAGATTGGCGAAGGTGCCGCCGTCGGCGGCTCCGGCCGCGCCCGCGCCGGCGTCCCCGGGCGTTGGCTTCCCGCCTTTGGCGATGTTGCCGTAGGCGGCGATGGCGGAGGTGATGGACGTGGCCGGTTTCAACATCGGATGTTCCCTCGGATTCGGTCAAATCTCAGCGGCGCAGGATGTCGATGGTGCCCTGGAGCATCGTCTTCGCGGCCTTGAGCGTGTTCAGGTTGGCTTCGTACGAGCGCTGGGCCTCGCGCATGTCGGTCATTTCGATCAGCGGATTGACGTTGGGCGTCAGCACGTAGCCGTTCGGGTCCGCCGCGGGATGGCCGGGATCGTAGCGCTGCGGGAATTCGCTCCGATCGGTGCGGATGTTTTTCACCCGCACGGTTTGCAATCCGGTGGCGCGGTCGAGTTCGTTCTTGAAGGTGACGACGCGCCGGCGGTAGGGCTGTTTGCCCGTCTCGGTCGGCAGCGAGTCGGCGTTGGCGACGTTCTCCGAAATGACCCGGAGGCGCGTGCCCTGCGCCTTCATGCCGGCGGCCGAGAGCCGCATGGTCTTCATCAGGTCTTCCATGAACCGATCCTTCGTTCTTACTCGCGGCCGAGCGCCAGGCGGAACAGCGCCAGGTGCTTGCGGTAGAGCTCGGTCGTGAGTTGATGCTTGAGGCCGGCTTCGCTGATTTTCACCATCTGCTCCTCGAGCACGACGCTGTTGCCGTCGGGCCGGGTTTCGTAGGGGATTTTCAACTCGGCCTCGGTGAAATCGCGCAGCCGCTTGCGCTGGCCGGACATCTGGTTCGGGTCCGTCACCGTCATGTTGATCTGCTGGGTCTCGCGCCGGACGATCTCGCGAAAGTCGTAGCTCTTGAGATCGCGGGCGCGATAGCCGGGCGTGTCGGCGTTGGCGACGTTCTGGGACAGCACTTCCTGGCGCTGGCCGAGCCAGTTGAGGCGCTTCTTCACCGCCTGAAAGAGCGGCAGGGTGGCGAAGTCCATGGGGAAAGCCCTTTGCGAGTTGCGCGTGGCCGAAGTATCCGGCGTTTATCCTTAACGAATGGTAAACGGCGCCTGGGGTGAGTCGCCGCCAGGGCCAGGCCGGGCGCCCTGGCGTCGCGTTCGGGCCGGACGGTCCGGCACGATATAACTATCTGCAAAACAATGAAAATTTAAATCGGAACGGTTAAGAGTTTGTTAATTTCCGGGCCTCAGGCTATTCGGAACGAGAGGATTGGGAACAGGCCGGCAATGGGGAAAGACAAGAGCCGAGATCGCGCCAGCGGCGCGGCGGCGGGCGAATCCACGCCGCCATTAAATATCCGCCGCGTCACGCCATCAGGCGTGCCTTCGCGCGTCATGCCGGCAGGCGTGCCTTCGCGCGACGATTCGCTCGCGGCGCCGCCGATCCCGCTCGCGGTCGCGCTCAAGTACGAGCCCGCGACCGAGTATGCACCCAAGGTGGTGGCGAGCGGGCGCGGCTCCATCGCCGAGCAGATTCTCGCCATCGCCTTCGCCAAGGGGATCAAGGTCCGCGAGGACGCCGACCTCGCCAAGCTCTTGAGCGTGATCGAGATCGACAGCGAAATTACGATCGAGGCTTTCGCCGCGGTC
>MIAC01000110.1:3639-10886 GCA_001830475.1 Rhodospirillales bacterium RIFCSPLOWO2_12_FULL_67_15 | reverse complement strand
TCGACCGTCACGTGGTCGTGGCCGGGGTGCCAGCAGTCGTAGTCGGTGACCATGGCCACGGTGGCGTAGCACATCTCGGCCTCGCGGGCGAGCTTGGCCTCGGGCATGTTGGTCATGCCGATGACGTCGCAGCCCCAGGCGCGATAGAGGTTGGATTCGGCGAGGGTCGAGAACTGCGGCCCTTCCATCGCCAGATAGGTGCCGCCGCGCGTCACCGGAATATCCGCCGCTTGCGCCGCCGCTTCCAATGCATCCCCGAGCCGGGCGCAGACCGGGTGGCCCTGGCCGACGTGCGCGACCAGGCCGGGGCCGAAGAAGCTCTTCTCCCGGGCGAAGGTGCGGTCGATGAATTGGTCGACGATGACGAACGTGCCGGGCGGCAAATCCTCGCGCAACGAGCCGCACGCCGAAACCGAGACGATGTCGGTCGCGCCCGCGCGCTTCAAGGCGTCGATGTTGGCGCGGAAGTTGAGCGAAGACGGCGGCAGGACGTGGCCGCGCCCGTGCCGGGGCAGGAAAACGACCCGCTGGCCGTCCAGTTCGCCAAACAAAAGCGCGTCGGAAGGCTCCCCGAACGGCGAAGCCACCTTTCGCCACTTGGCGTTTTTCAGTCCTTCGATGGCGTAGACGCCGCTGCCGCCGATGATGCCGATAACGGGGGGCGTGCCGGGTTGGGTGGTCATGGGCGCGATCCGTTTCCGTCGATCCTATCGCTCAGCGCAAATTCCGGGCGAGGAAATCGAACGCCCGGGCGAAGGCCGCGCGCGCGGCTTCCGGCCGATAAGCGGCGCGGTGGTCGCAGGCGAAGCCGTGCGGCCCGGGATAGATTTCGACCGCGACCCCGGGATGGGCGGCGCGGATGGCGGCGATCGTGGCGGGCGGGATGCTCGCGTCTTCGTCGCCGAAAATAAGCAGCGCCGGGCATTTCGGTTTCTCTCGGATGTAGTCCACGATCTGCGCGCCGTAATAGCATACCGCCGCGTCCACGGGGACGCTCGCGGCGGCGGGCGAATCCCCGCCGCTCTTATATGTTTGCCGCGAGGATTCGCTCGCGGCAATGCGCCAGGCCATGGACCCGCCCCAGCAATAGCCGATCACGCCGACCCGGCCCGCGCCGCGCACCGATTCCGCCGCCGCCGCGAGGTCGAGGAGCGACGCATCCCACGAGAATTTGCTTCGCAGCTCGCGGCCTTGCGCGATGTCGGCCTCCGCGTACCCCAGTTCGACCCCTTTTTCGGCGCGATCGAACAAGGCCGGCGCCACGGCGGCGAACCCCATCCCCGCGTAGCGGTCGGCGACCTCGCGGATGTGCGCGTTGACGCCGAAGATTTCCTGCACCACGACCAGGCCGGCCATGGGCTCGGGTCCCGCGCTCCGCCACGCCCGGAATTCGTGGCCGTCGGCGGCCTTTAATCTCGTCCATTCGCCCATCGCCGCGTCCCTCCCGGAAAGGGCGCGAGACTAGACGAAACCCGCCTCTCTGCCCAGGAGGGGAAGAAGAGGGGGAAGGCGGCGCCTACACGCTAAGCGTGTCCGCTGCCGCCGGGGTTCGACATATCCGCGCGGTCTTGGTATATTTTGCCGGCGACCAAGGAGGCCGTATGCGCGCGTCTCCGCCGTTCCGGTTCCGCCTTATTCGCCTCGGACCGTGCCTCGCCCTGGCGCTGATCGCCGCCGCCTGCGCGCCGGTCACCCAGGCCCCGCACGTGGACCCCGAATCGGCCAAGGCCGAGGCGGAAAAACAGCGCCTGCTCGTGGTCGAGCGCTACGTCGCCGACCTTCGCCGCTTGAACGCGATCGCGTTCCGGATTTTCGCCGCCAACGCGGACTTTTGTCGCGAGAAAGGCAAATCCGCCGGAGCCTTCGGCTTCAAAGTGGGCAACGCCTACAGCTTTCCCAAGGATTTCGAGGCCGGGGCGCGGCGGGTGGTCGGCGGCCGCGGCCTGGTCCGCATCGTCGCGGTCGCCCCCGGCTCGCCCGCCGGGCGCGCCGGAATGCGCGAAGGCGATGCGGTGCTCGCCCTCGACGGAACGCCGGCGCCGAAGGGGGAAAACGAAGCCGCCACCCGGGATTTCGGGAAACAGCTCGCCGAGCAGGTCAAGACCGGGAACCCCATCGTGTTCCGGGTGCAACGCGAGAACGAGGAGGTGGAATTCGCGCTGCATCCGGTCGCGGCGTGCGCTTACGGCTACGGGATCGATCCGAAAGAAATCGTCAACGCCTCCGCCGACGGAAAATCCGTCCAGATCACCAGCGGCATGATGCGTTTCGCCGAGACCGACGAGGAACTCGCCACCGTGGTCGGTCACGAATTGGCTCACAATCTCATGGGCCATATCGACTCCAAGCGCGGCAACATCGCGCTCGGTTTTCTGGTCGACCTTCTGTTCGCCGGGTTCGGCGTGAACACGGGAGGCGTGTTTTCCGACATGGCCGGGCAGTCCTACAGCCAGGAATTCGAGACCGAGGCCGACTATGTCGGGCTCTACCTGATGGCCCGGGCAGGCTACGACATCGCCGGTTCTCCCAACTTCTGGCGACGCATGGGCGTGCGGAATCCGGGTTCGATCCGCACCAATCACGCCGCCTCGCACCCGTCCGCGCCGTATCGTTTCGTCAGCCTCGACAAGACGGTCGAGGAAATCGAGCGCAAGAAGGCCGCGGGCCTTCCGCTCAGGCCGGAGATGAAGGCGGAGCCCGTTCCAGCCGCGGCACCCGCCGGAAATTGATCCCTCACACGTTGAAGCGGAACAGCATCACGTCGCCGTCCTGGACGACGTAATCGCGCCCTTCCTGGCGCATCTTGCCCGCATCCTTGGCGCCCTGCTCGCCGCCGCAGGCGACGAAGTCGGCGTAGGAAATGGTTTCGGCGGCGATGAAGCCGCGCGCGAAATCGGTGTGGATGGCGCCGGCCGCCTCCGCCGCCGTCGCGCCCCGGACCGCGGTCCAGGCGCGCGCTTCCTTCGGCCCGGCGGTGAAAAAGGTGATCAGCCCGAGCAGGCGATAGCCGGCGCGGATCACCCGCGCCAGTCCGGTTTCGGCCAAGCCGAGATCGGCGAGAAAGGCGGCGCGGTCCTCGGCGCGCGCGAGCCCCGCGACCTCGGATTCGATCTGGGCGGAAATCGTCACCGCCTCCGCGCCATTCCGTTGGGCCCAGGCCTCGGCGCGTGCGGAGTGGGAGTTGCCCTTGGCCGCGCTCGCTTCCTCGACGTTGCAGACATAAAGAACGGGCTTGGCGGTGAGAAGCTGCAACATGCGAAACGCACGGCGCTCGGATACTCCGATTTCGGCCGCGCGCGCCGGCGTTCCCTGCCCGAGCGCCTGGGCGATCCGCTCGACCAGATCGAGTTCGGCCTTGGCGTCCTTGTCGCCGCCGCGGGCGCGCTTGGTCAGCGCCGGCGTTCGCTTGTCCAGGCTTTCCAGGTCGGCGAGCATCAATTCGGTTTCGACCGTCTCGGCGTCGCGGACCGGATCGACGCCGCCCTCGACGTGGGCGACGTTCGCGTCCTCGAAGCAGCGGAGCACGTGCAAGATCGCGTCGACCTCGCGGATGTTGGCGAGAAATTTGTTGCCGAGTCCCTCGCCCCGGCTCGCGCCGCGCACCAGTCCGGCGATGTCCACGAACTCGAGTTGGGTCGGGATCGTCATTTCCGGTCGCGCCAGGGCGGCGATCCTGGCGAGCCGCTCGTCCGGAACCGCGACCCGGCCGACGTTGGGCACGATGGTGCAAAAGGGAAAGTTGGCGGCCTCCGCCGCCTGGGTCGCGGTCAGCGCGTTGAAGAGCGTGGACTTGCCGACGTTGGGCAAGCCCACGATGCCGCAGTTGAAACCCATGCTAGGAATCCTTGGTTGGCCCGCCGACCGGCGTAATTAAGGGGACACCATACTTAATTCACGTCGAAGAGGTGGCGCGGCAAATTAAGTATGGTGTCCCCTTAATTACGCGAGCGGTTTCGGCGGCCTGAGCGCCGCCGCGACCCGGCTCATGAATCCGCCTTCGTCGCCGGCGATCAGGCGGGGAAACTCGGCCGCGATCGCCGCGAGCAGCTTCTCGACCCAGCCTTCGCGCTCGGCCTTGGCGAAATCGGAGAGGACGTAGTCGGCGACCCGGTCGGGATCGCCGGGATGGCCGACGCCGATCCTGACGCGCATGAAATCGGCGCCGAGATGGTCGGCGATGCTGGCCAATCCGTTGTGGCCGGCGGTTCCGCCGCCCAGCTTGACCCGGAGCCGGCCCGGCGCGAGGTCGATCTCGTCGTGAACGACGACGATGTCCTCGGCCGGCACCTTGAAGAAGCGCGCGGCCGCCGCCACCGAGGACCCCGAATCGTTCATGAAGGTCATGGGCTTCAGGAGCGCCGCGCGCACGCCGGCGAACGCGCCTTCGGCGAACTCGCCCGCGAACTTCTTGCGGAAGGGCGAAAAGAGATGGGCGCGCGCGATCGCATCCGCCGCCATGAAGCCGACGTTGTGGCGGTTGCGCGCATACTGGGGCCCGGGATTGCCGAGCCCGACGATGAGCCGCATCGCGCGTCCGCCGCCCCGGCCTTACTTCTTGCCCTTGGCCTCGGGTTTGCCCTTGCCCCCGGGCTGTGACCCGGGGGTTTGGCCCGGGCCCGGGCCCGCGGCGGTCGCCGGGGTCGCTCCCGGCGCCGCGCCTGGCGCCGGCGCGAGCGCCGGCGCGAGCGCCGCGCCTTCGGCCCCCGCCACCGCGGCGCCTTCGACCGCCGCCGCCTCGGCCGGCTTGACTTCCTCCTCGTAGCGCGTCGGCGCGGCGACGGTGGCGACGGTGAAATCGCGTCCGCGGATCGCCGGGCGAACCCCCTCGGGGAGCTTGAAGTGGCTGATATGGACGCTATCGCCGATCGCCAGGCCTTCGAGGTCGGCCGTCAGCGTCTCGGGGATCTTGTCGGCGGTGCAGATCAGCTCGACCTCGTGGCGGACGACATTGAGCACGCCGCCGAGCTTGAGCCCCGGGCATTTGCCTTCGTTCTTGAACTCGACCCGGACGCTGACCCTGATCGGCGCGTCGGGGCTGAAGCGCATGAAATCCACGTGAATGGGGCGGTCGCTGACCGGATCCACCTGCACGTCGCGGGCGAGCGACCGGATCGACTCGGCGCCGAGCTTGAGCTCGAACACGCGCGAACGGAAGCCGGGCCGGCCCATCTCCCGGATCACGTCCCGGGGATCGAGCGAGATGTTGAAGGGGGCGTTTTTGTCGCCGTAAACAACGCCGGGAACCCGTCCCGCGCGCCGCACCGCCCGGGCCGCCCCCTTGCCCGCCCGCTCCCGCCGCTCGGCGGGGAGTTGCACGACCTGAACCATTTTCCATTCTCCTTCGTTTTGGGGGGTTGCCCGCGGCCTATCCTCAATCGAACAGGCTGGATACGGACGATTCCTCGCTGATGCGCCGGATCGCTTCCGCGATCAAGGGTGCGATCGAAAGTTGTTCGATGTTGCCCGACACGCGCACGGCCTCCGTCGCCAGGATGCTGTCGGTGATGATCATTTTCTCCAGCGGCGACGAAGTCACGCGCGAAACCGCACCGCCCGACAGCACGCCGTGGGTGACATAGGCCGCGATCGACATCGCGCCGGCTTCCTTCAGCGCCGCGGCGGCGTTGCAGAGCGTCCCGGCGGAATCGACGATGTCGTCCACCAGGACGCAGCGGCGGCCCTTGACGTCGCCGATGATATTCATGACTTCGGACACGCTCGCGCGCTCGCGCCGCTTGTCGATGATGGCGAGGTCGGCGTTGAGGCGCTTGGCGATGCCGCGCGCGCGGATCACGCCGCCGACGTCGGGCGAGACGAACATCAGGTCCTCGCCGTCGAAGCGCGTCTGGATATCCTTGACGAACACCGGCGCGGCGTAGAGGTTGTCGACCGGGGTATCGAAGAAGCCTTGGATCTGGCCGGCGTGGAGATCGACGGTCAAGACCCGATCGGCGCCGGCGCGGGTGATGATGTTGGCGACCAGCTTGGCCGAAATCGGCGTGCGCGGACCCGATTTCCGGTCCTGACGGGCGTAGCCGAAATAAGGGATCACCGCGGTCACGCGCCGCGCCGAGCCGCGCTTCAAGGCGTCGACGGCGACGAGCAGTTCCATCAGGTTGTCGTTGGCGGGGTACGACGTCGATTGGATGAGAAAGACGTCCTCGCCGCGGACGTTTTCGTGGATTTCCACGAACACTTCCAGATCGGGGAAGCGGCGGATGGTCGCCTTGGTCAACGGCAAATGCAGATAGGCCGCGATGGCCTCGGCCAGCGGCCGATTGCTGTTGCCCGCGAGAATTTTCATTGCTTGACTCGCTTCTCGCCCGCGCGCCCTTGGCGGGAAAACTCGTTGGTTCGGACAACCGATTGTCCTAAAAAGAAAATGCCGGACCGCGGCGGATGGCGGCGCGGCCGAAGGCGGCGGAATGTAACAAGCGCTTCTCGGCCTGTAAACGCCCCGGATGGCGCAACGACGGCGGGATTTCGCGCCGCCCCGGGGTTGGAAAATCCTTATTTTGCAACGCTCTGCTTCCCTATAGACTTCAGCGGGTCCGGCGATCGGACCCAAAAATAATCGAGTCTCCCCGCCGGCGCGGACGTGCCGGCGGAGAGAAAGAAAGAACGTCGGCGGGGGTACCGCCGCGCGGGGAACATGGGCGCAACGCGATGAACACGACGGCGAAGGCCGCCCTGAGCCGGATTCGGTTTATGCACAGCCTGCGCGCGCGGCTGCTGCTGATCGTGGCGGTCGCGATCGGCCCCATGGCCGTTTGGGCGGTGGTCAGCGCCGCCTTGAGCCAGCGGGAGGCCATCGCTCGCACCCGATCCGAGCTTCTGGCGACGGCCCGCATCTTCGCCGCCCGGCACGAAAGCGCCGTCAACGAAACCCGCGCGCTGCTGCGCGCGCTCGGCCACGCCGGCGCCGTCGCCGCCGGGGATGCCGAGGCCTGCAATGCCCTGCTTCGGGAAACCGTGAAGCAAGCCCCGATGCTGGAGAACATGATCGTGACCGCGCCCAACGGCCGGGTCTGGTGCAGCGGGCTGCCCCTGCCGGCTTATCCGATCAACCTCGCCGACCGGGCGTGGTTCGAGCAGGCCCTCAAGACCCGGACGTTCGTCGTCGGCGACTATCAGGTCGCGCGCATCACGGGCAATGTCGCGGTCGTGCACGCCTATCCTTATGTCGGAGCGGCGGATATCGTGGAATGGGTCGTCTCCGGCGCCCTCGATCTCAGGTGGGCCTATCG
>MIAC01000110.1:0-3569 GCA_001830475.1 Rhodospirillales bacterium RIFCSPLOWO2_12_FULL_67_15 | reverse complement strand
GGGTCGGCCAATCCATCCTCGACACCCCGATCGAACGGGTGCTCTCGGCCGACCGGGCAACGGTCTTCGAGGCCGCCGGCCTGGATGGCGCGATCCACATCTTCGCCGCCATTCCCCTGCTCGTCCAGGACCGGGCGACTTCCCATGTCGTCATCGGCGTTCCCCTCGCGACCGCGCTCGCGCCGTCCCGGACGGAAATGTTTCGCAACCTGACAACCATCGCCTTCCTCGGCATGGTCGCGGCCGCTTTCGCGGCGTGGTTGTCGGATCGCCTGCTGGCGCGGCGCGCCGACCGGCTGGTCGCGGCGGCGTCCCGCCTCGAAGCCGGCGATCTCGCCTCGCGCACCGGCTTGCCCCCCACCCCGGACGAAATCGGCCAATTGGCCCACGCCTTCGACCAGATGGCGGCGTCGCTCGAACAATCCGCGCGGGAACAAAGAAAAGAGGAAGAGCGCTGGCGCGACCTGGCCGAAGCGGCGCTCGATGGGGTGCTGGTCCACGACGGCGTCGCCATCCTGGACGTCAACCGGCGGCTCGCGGACATCTTCGGCTACGAGCCGGGCGAGTTGCGCGGCGCGACGCTCGCCCGCCTGGTGCCGGACGAACACGCGGCGACGCTCGCGGCTTACGCGGAGAACCACGGCCCGGGACCCATCCGCCTCGCCGGCCGGCGCAAGGACGGCGCGACGCTTCCGCTCGAGGTGTCCGGCGGCCAGGCCTATTACGCCGGCGCGTCGCGGCGCGTCCTCTCCATTCGCGATATCAGCCATGAAGCGGCGCTCCGATCGCGCGTGCAGTGGCTTTCCCAACTCGTCGAGCAGAGTCCGTCTTCGGTCATGATCACGGACGCCGATGGCAAGGTCGAATACATCAATGCGCGCTTTTCCGAAACCTCTCTGTTCGCGCCGGAGGAAGCCATCGGCCGCACCCCCAATATCTTGAACTCCGGCCTCAATCCGCCCGAGCTGTTCGTGGGCCTCTGGCGCACCATCAAGGAAGGCAACGTCTGGCGCGGCGAGATCCTCAATCGCCGCAAGGACGGGACGCTGTTCTGGGAATACGAGATCATTTCGCCGATCCGCGACGACAGCGGCCGCGTCACCCATTACGCCGCGATGAAGGAAGACGTGACGCTGCGCAAGGAATACGAAGAAAGGCTCCTGCGCCAGGCTCATTTCGACGAGTTGACCGGGCTGCCCAACCGCTTGCTCGCCCGCGACCGCCTGAACGGAGCGCTCGCCCGGGCCGCGCGAAACGAAAACAAGGTGGCCGTGATCATGGCCGATCTCGATGGCTTCAAGAAAATCAACGACACCCTCGGCCACGCCGCGGGCGATTCGCTCTTGGGCGTCATCGCGACTCGCCTCAAGGGGGTTCTGCGCGAGGCCGACACGGTCGCCCGTCTCGGCGGCGACGAATTCCTGGTCATCCTGCCCGACTTGAAGCAGGACCTTTCGGCCGATATCGCCGGGCGCAAGATCCTGCTCGCGTGCGCCCAGCCGGCCCTGATCGGGCCGCACGAGCTGTTCGTCTCCGCGAGCCTCGGCGTCGCGCTTTTCCCCGACGACGGCGACAATCCGGACGTTTTGATCAAGAACGCCGATACCGCCATGTACGAGGCCAAGCGCGCGGGCAAGAACCGCTTGATGCCGTTCCGCAAGGAGGCGGGCCTGCGCATCGTCCGCCATCTCGCTTTGGAAACAGGCTTGCGCCGGGCCCTGGACCGGAACGAGCTTTCCCTCGCTTTCCAACCGATCATGGACCTCGCCACCAGTTCGGTGGCCGGGGCGGAAGCGCTGCTGCGCTGGAATAACGCGGAGCTCGGTCAAGTCAGCCCGGCCGATTTCATCCCGATCGCCGAGGAAACCGGCCTCATTCAGGATATCGGCGATTGGGTCTTGAGGGAGAGTTGCCGCGCCGCGAGCGAGCTTCGCCGCCACCTCGGACGCCCTCTGTTCATGTCCATCAATCTCTCGGCGCGGCAAGTGGAACGCCGAATCGTGGACCTGGTCGCCGAGTCGCTCGATACCCACTCTCTTTCCCCCGAACTTCTCAAGATCGAGGTCACCGAAAGCCTCCTGGTGCGCGATATCCCGCTGACGCTGGAAATCATGGAATCGATGCGCAACCTTGGCGTCGGCTTGTCGCTCGACGATTTCGGGACCGGCTATTCGTCGTTGAGCTACATCAAAAAATATCCCTTCAGCACCCTCAAGATCGACCAGAGCTTCATCCGCGGAATCCTGCTCGATGCGCGTGATCGCCGCCTGTTCTCCGCGATCGTGGCGATGGCCCGCGCGCTGGGACTCGATATCACCGCCGAAGGGGTCGAAACGCAGGAGCATCTCGGGCTGGTGCGCGGCGAACGGTGCGCGTACGCCCAGGGTTACCTGTTCAGCCCGCCCATGCCGTTCGACCGGTTCGTGGCCTTCATCCGCGAGAAAACCTTCGTCAGTTGACGGCGGGCGAAACACTCCTACTCGTCGTTCCCGCGAAAGCGGGAACCCATCTTTTTCAGAAGCGTGGACCCCCGCTTGCGCGGGGGTGACGATTCTTACTGAACGAAACACGGTCTTGCGGCGACGAATTTACTGCGGCGGCGGCGCGCGGCCCGGCACCTGCGGCAAGGGCGGCGTCGGCGGAACGACCGCCTGCGCCCGGCGCGTCGACGGCCGGCCGAACAGTTCCTCGACCCCGTCGGCGGCGGCGTTGGCGACCATCGTCGCCACCTGACCCCAGGCGCCGTTGAGGCTGCCGGCGGGAATGGTGTTCTCCTGGATGGCGCGGCCGACCTGACCGCCGCTCACCGTGCTGACCGTCCACACCACTTTGGCCCGCTGGCGTCCGTTGGCCGGCGGCGCGATTTCCACCCGGCCGTCGATCAGGAACACCGCCTGGCGGGGATCTTCCGTCACCATGAAGTCGCGCACCCGGAGCGCCTGTTTGATTGCCAGCATCAGCGCCTGGTTGCCGTCGCCGGGGGCGCCATCCACCGTCTTGATCAAGATCACCGGGTTGACCCAGGCCGACGACAGCGGCGAGCCCTGCACCGGCGCGACCGGGGCGGCGGCGATTTCGCGCGCCGGCGGCGGCCGACCATACGAAGGACCCGCCTTCGCGAAGGCGGGCGAAGGAAGGTCGGCGGGCGAAGCAAGGCCGGGCGCCGAAAAAGCCGCCGGGTCTTGGGAGTTCGGCGCATGCGCGCCCGGCGGCGCAGGTCCCGGCGGAGGCCATTCCGAAGCAGGCCGCGACCGCGGCGGCGGAACCGGGCCCGGCGCCGCGGGCCGGTTGGAGGCGACCTCGCCGCCGAGACCGATCTTGTTGCCGCTCATCGCGGCGCCACGGGCGGCGATCAGCCGCGGGGACTCGTCGCGCAGCAGGGCGGCGGCCTTGGGCGCGACTTCGGAGGCGATCATCTGCACCGCCGCCGGCGCGGCGCGGTCCCACAGCTTGCGATCCATGGCGGCGATCTGCCGATGCTCGGCGATCGCCCGGCCGTCGCCGCCGCGATAGGTCCAGACGATCTCGATCCAGACGACGGCGTCGCCTTCCTCGATCAGTTCCACCTG
>MIAC01000109.1:1242-1506 GCA_001830475.1 Rhodospirillales bacterium RIFCSPLOWO2_12_FULL_67_15 | reverse complement strand
GGAGTTCATCAAGCTCGCCGGCGACGCGGCCGAAGGTGTGCGCCTGCCCGCCGCGGCACTGCTGGTCGCGGAGACGCTGCCCGATTCCGACCGGCAGAAGAAGGTGGTCTCCGACTACAAGCGCGAGTACGAGGCGCGCTTCAAGTCCGATGTCTCGACGTTTGGCGGCCACGCCTGGGACGGCCTGATGCTCTCGGTCGAAGCCATGAAGAAGGCCCGCTCGACCGACAAGGCGAAAGTGCGCGATGCGCTCGAGTCGATCCG
>MIAC01000109.1:0-1219 GCA_001830475.1 Rhodospirillales bacterium RIFCSPLOWO2_12_FULL_67_15 | reverse complement strand
TATTCAACATGACGCCCCGCGACCACATGGGACTGGACCTCACCTACTTCCGCATGATCGAGGTGAAAAAGGGCAACTGGGTTCCGATCCAGTAGCGCCTCCCCGGCCGCAAGGCGAGTTGCGATGAGCGCGCAGCTCGCTCAGTACCTGCTCAGCGGCCTGACGGTCGGCGCGATCTACGCGCTGGTCGCGCTCGGCTTCGCGATCATCTACAACGCGAGCCACGTCATCAACTTCGCGCAGGGCGAATTCGTGATGATCGGCGGCATGGCGACCGTTGCGCTTGCCAATGCCGGCCTGCCGCTGCTCCTCGCGGTCCCGGTCGCGGTGCTCGCCGCCGCCGCGGTCGGCCTCGCGCTGGAGAAGTTCGCCGTCGAACCCGCGCGCGGCGCATCCGTGGTGACGCTCATCATCATCACGATCGGCGCCTCCATCCTGCTGCGGGGGCTGGCGACCCTGGTGTGGGACAAGAACCTGCACGCGCTGAAACCCTTTTCGGGCGACAAGCCGATCGAGCTCGCCGGCGCGACCATCCTGCCGCAGAGCCTCTGGGTGCTGGGCGTGACGCTGGCCATCGTGCTGCTGCTTGGCTGGTTCTTCAGCCGCACGCTGATCGGCAAGGCGATGCTCGCAACCTCGCACAACCCGCTCGCGGCGCAGTTGTGCGGCGTCAACGTGCGCTTCGTGCTGCTGCTGTCGTTCGGCCTGTCGGCCGCGCTCGGCGCGATCGCGGGGATCCTGATCGCGCCGATCACCCTGACCTCGTGGGACGTGGGCGTGATGCTTGGCCTGAAGGGCTTCGCCGCCGCGATCCTCGGCGGACTGGGAAGCGGCGCCGGCGCGGTGCTGGGCGGCCTGCTGCTCGGCATCGCGGAGAGCCTCGGCGCGGGCTATCTCAGCTCGGCGTACAAGGACGCGATTGCATTCGTCATCATTCTCGCGGTGCTGTTCTTCCTGCCGAGCGGCCTGCTCGGCAAGAAGAGCGCCGAACGGGTGTAGCGGTGGACTGGCGCACGCCGCGCACCGGCGGGCTCGCGTTGCTCGCCGCAGTGATTCTGGTTCTGCCGTTGGCGTTGATCAACAACTACTGGTACGAGGTCGCGATCCTCGTCGGCATCAACGCGATCGTATGCGTGGGCCTCAACCTGCTGATCGGCTACGCGGGGCAGATCAGCCTCGGCCACGCGGGGTTTTTCGGCCTCGGCGCCTACGGCTCGGC
>MIAC01000108.1:1267-1409 GCA_001830475.1 Rhodospirillales bacterium RIFCSPLOWO2_12_FULL_67_15 | reverse complement strand
CGAGGCGACGGTCAGCGCCGTTTCCGACGCGGAGAAGAACGCCGAAACGATCAGCAGAATGAAAATGGCGGTTAGGGTCATGGGACTACCTCAAAAGGTCGGAATATGAACGCGCGATCCGGAAGCGCTCACGCGCCGAGGC
>MIAC01000108.1:0-1070 GCA_001830475.1 Rhodospirillales bacterium RIFCSPLOWO2_12_FULL_67_15 | reverse complement strand
CCGGTGGCGGCGAAATGGCGGCGTACCCGGGCCGCGTCCTCGGACGGACAGAGGCCGAGGCTGGCGGAGAAATCGAAAGCGAGCGCGATGCCGACGGCGACGGCCTCGCCGTGCAGCAGCGCCTCGCCGTAGCCGGTTTCCGCCTCCAGCGCGTGGCCGAAGGTGTGGCCGAGGTTGAGCAGCGCGCGTTCGCCTTTTTCCGTTTCGTCGGCGGCAACGATGGCGGCCTTGGCGGCGCAGCTGGTCTTGACCGCGTGCCGCCTAAGCCGCCGGTCGCCCGCGATCACGGCCGCGCCGTTCGCCTCCAGCCAGGCGAAGAAATCGGGATCGCCGATGAGGCCGTATTTGACGACCTCGGCGTAGCCGGCGAGCAGTTCGCGTCGGGGCAGAGTCTCCAGCGCGGTCACGTCCGCCAGCACGAGACGCGGTTGATGGAACGCGCCGACCAAGTTCTTGCCGTGGCGGGTGTTGATGCCGGTCTTGCCGCCGACCGCGCTGTCCACCTGGGCGAGCAGCGTGGTCGGCACCTGGATGAAATCGACGCCGCGCAACAACACCGCCGCGGCGAAGCCGGTCAAATCCCCGATCACTCCGCCGCCGAGCGCGACCAGCGTGCTCGCCCGCTCGATGCCGAGCGCGAGGATGCGCTCGGCGAGATCCTCGAGGTGGGCGAAATCCTTGGTCGCCTCGCCGGGCGGCAGCGTGACGGTCTCGCTCGCGATGCCGGTTCGGTCGAGCGCGGCGCGGAACCGATCGAGGTGCCGCGCCGCGACGTTGGCATCGGTGACGATCGCGACCTTGGGAAGGCGGAGGAGAGAACGGACGTGCCGTCCGGCGTCGGCGATGAGCCCTTCGCCGATGACGATGTCGTAGGCGCGCGCGCCCAGGCCGACGACCAGGCGTTCTTCGCCGGCGGCCTCGGCGGCTCGAGGAGGGGCGGTCACGGCGCGGCTCCCGCGTCGGCGCGATCGCGCAGGCTGGCGAGGATCCGGTCCACCATCCGCTCGATGTTCTCGTCGGTGGTATCGACGGTCACGTCGGCCTCGGCATAGACGGGGTAGCGCTCGGAC
>MIAC01000107.1:12234-12899 GCA_001830475.1 Rhodospirillales bacterium RIFCSPLOWO2_12_FULL_67_15 | reverse complement strand
CGTCATCCGGGAAACCCCGAAATAGCGGCCGTTGGGAGCGTACTTTTGACCATTTGCCGTGCCGTCGCAAGAGCTTTTGGATACAATGCGAAATCGCGGTGATTGCCAATATCAGGGGTGACTAATTAAGCCTCCTCTACGCGACCCGATCTTGCGGCGCGCGACCGGCGACGATGGCGTCCATGTTGTCGAGGGCCTTAAACCCCATGGCGTTGCGGGTTTCCCGGGTAGCGCTGCCGATGTGGGGCAAAAGGAAAGTGTTCCAAAGGTCGCGGTAGCCGGGGTGGAAGCGGGGCTCGTTGTTGAACACGTCGAGCCCGGCGGCGGCGACGTGGCCCGATTTCAAGGCGGCGATCAAGGCTTCGTCGTCGACGATAGCGCCGCGGGCGGTGTTGACCACGATCGCACCCTTGGGCAGCAGCGCCAAGCGCGCGGTGTTCATCAGCCCGCGGGTTTCCGGCGTCGCCGGACAGTGAATGGACAGGAACTGAGCCTGGGGGAGAAGGTCTTCCACGTGCGCGTGATAGACCGCGCCCTGTTCGAGCTCGGGCGGCAGGCGGTGGCGATTGAAGTAGTGGATTTTCATGTCGAAGCCGCGGGCGCGCTTGGCGAAAATCTGCCCGACCCGGCCCATGCCAATGATGCCGAGCGTCTTGCCGGTGACC
>MIAC01000107.1:11999-12196 GCA_001830475.1 Rhodospirillales bacterium RIFCSPLOWO2_12_FULL_67_15 | reverse complement strand
TTCGCCGTTGCGCATCATCCGCTCGCCTTCCGCCGCGCGCCGGGCGGCGCCGAGCATGAGCAACATGGCGATCTCGGCGGTCGCGTCGTTGAGCACGCCCGGGGTGTTGGTGACGATCAAACCGCGGGCCTTGGCGGCGTTCACGTCGACGTGGTCGTAGCCGACCGAGAAGTTGACGATCGCTTTCACCGAGGCGG
>MIAC01000107.1:11877-11950 GCA_001830475.1 Rhodospirillales bacterium RIFCSPLOWO2_12_FULL_67_15 | reverse complement strand
AACGACTTCGGCGCCTTCCGCCAGTTTCACCAGCTCGTCGCCGGAATAGACCCGGTCCGAAGGGTTGAGGCGG
>MIAC01000107.1:0-11871 GCA_001830475.1 Rhodospirillales bacterium RIFCSPLOWO2_12_FULL_67_15 | reverse complement strand
TAGTCGCGCCTGAGGCGCGCCTCGACCTCGTCGGGAATCTTGCGGCAGACGAGGACGACGGGCTTGCGGGGCATGGATTTCTCCCTCGGGATAGGGCCTCGACAGTCTTGCATTGCCGGGCGGCCTCGGGCAACTTCCGCGTCTCGATCCGAGGAGCAACCCCATGAGCTTCACCCTTGTCGAACAATGTCCGGCGCGGCTCAACCGCAGCGAACTGGCGGTGCCGGGTTCGAACCCGCGCTTCCTCGAAAAAGCGCCGGGCAGCGCCGCCGACGTGATCTTTCTCGACCTTGAGGACGCCGTCGCCCCCGACGACAAGGAACAGGCGCGCAAGAACATCGTCCAGGCCCTCAACGACATGGATTGGGGCGGCAAGACCCTTTCGGTCCGCGTCAACGGGCTCGATACCCATTACATGTACCGCGACGTGGTGGACGTGCTCGAACAGGCGCCGGACAAGCTCGACCTGATCATGATCCCGAAGGTCGGCACCGCCGCCGACGTCTATGCGCTCGATATGCTGGTGACGCAGATCGAGACCGCGACCAAGGCGAAGAAACGGATCGGCTTCGAACTCATCATCGAGACCGCGCTCGGGATGCAGAACATCGACGCGATCGCCCAGGCCAGCAAACGGATCGAGTCGCTCCATTTCGGCGTCGCCGATTACGCCGCCTCGACCCGCGCGCGCACCGTCAACATCGGCGGCCCCAACCCCGATTACGCCGTATTGACCGATCCCGACGCCGGCAAGAAGCGCGAGGTCCATTGGGGCGACATGTGGCACTATCCGATCGCGCGGCTCGTGGTCGCGGCCCGCGCGAACGGCCTTCGCCCGATCGACGGTCCCTTCGGCGACATCCAGGATCCGGACGGCTACGCCGCCCAGGCCAAGCGCGCCGCCGTGCTCGGCTGCGAAGGCAAATGGGCGATCCATCCGACCCAGGTCGAACTCGCCAACACCCTCTTCAGCCCGAGCGAGGCGGAAGTGACCAAGGCCCGCCGCGTCATCGAAGCGATGGCCAAGGCGCAGAAGGAAGGCAAGGGCGCGGTCACGCTCGACGGCCGGCTGATCGACATCGCCTCCATCCGCCAGGCCGAAGTGATGGTGCAGAAGGCGGAGCAGGTGGCGAAGGCCAGGAAGTAGTCGTACCGGCCGAAACCTTCAGCGGATCAGGTTCATCCGCCGGAAGACCCAGATCAGGACGAGAAAGACGACAACCGTCGCCGCGAGCACGCCGACGAAGCCGAATGGGCTTTGCCCGCCCGGGATGCCGCCGACGTTCATGCCGAGAAGCCCGGTGATGAAGGTGAGCGGCATGAACAGGGCCGTCACCACGGCGAGAATGTACATGGTGCGCTGAAGCTGCTGGCGGCTGCGGCTCGCGAGTTGATCCTGGGCGATTTGGGCGCGCTCGCGGGTGGCGTCCAGGTCTTCGAGGTGGCGGGACATCTGATCGCGCACCTCGCGCAATTGCGTCCGCTCCGATTCGCCGAGCCACGGCGCGCGTTCGATCAAGAGGTGCGCGATCGCATCGCGCTGCGGCCCCATGTGCCGGCGCATCTGGATCGCCTGGCGCCGCGCGCCGGCGAGATCGTTGGCCAGTTCCGTATCCTTCGCTTCGGGAAGATACATCTCGACCACGTCGAGCATGTCCTCGAGTTCGTCGATGGCCGGCGCGATGCTGTCGGTGAGGTGCTCGGCGAGCGCGACCAGAAGCTCGGCGCTGGTGCGGGGGCCGTCGTTGCGCTCGAGCGCGCGACGGACCGTATCCGCCGAGGTGAGTCGCCAGCGCCGGCCGGAGACGACGCGCGCTTCGTTCAGCCACATGCGGAGCGAAACCATTTGGCTGGGTTCGGGTCCCGGGATATGGGTGATGCCGCGCAAGATGACGAGCAATCCGTCCTTCATCGCCACGCTGCGCGGTCGCGTTTCCGATTCGGTCACGGCCTCGGCGATCATTTCGCCCAAACCGGGCTCGCGTTCGATCCAAGCGCGGCTTGCGGGATTTTCGATATCGAGGTGAACCCAGAGGACGCCCTGTTCGGGAGTCCAGGCCGCGATCTCGGTCCAGCCGACCTCCTTGGCGCCGCCGCGGCCGTCGAGGATATGGGCGTGCGCGAGGGCGTCGTCTTCGCTCATGGATCGGGTCCTCTTCGGGAGCGCCAAAGGGCGTTCGACATCCGTGGCCTACGCGTGCGAACTTCTTGAGTTTGCACCGCTTTTCCCCATCGCTTCAAGGGCTTCCCCGTGCTATTGAGGCGCCCATGCATTATCTCGACTTTGAAAAGCCGATCGCCGAGATCGAGGGCAAGATCGAGGAACTCCGGCACCTTTCGGGCCGAAACGGCGTCAACATCCTCGAAGATGTCGCCCGGCTGCAAGGGAAGGTGGAAAAGCAAATCCGCCAGACCTACGCCAAGCTCACGCCCTGGCAGAAGGCCCAGGTCGCGCGCCACCCCGACCGGCCGCATGCGCTCGACTACATCGGGGCGCTGATCGAGGAGTTCACGCCGCTCGCCGGCGATAGGGCGTTTGCCGAAGACCGCGCCATCGTCGGCGGACTCGGCTGGTTCCGCGGCCGCGCGGTGATGGCGATCGGCCACGAAAAGGGCTCGACAACCGAAGACCGCATCAAGCACAACTTCGGCATGGCCAGGCCCGAAGGCTACCGCAAGGCGCGCCGGCTGATGGAATTGGCGGATCGCTTCGGCTTGCCCGTCGTGACGTTGGTCGACACGCCCGGCGCGTACCCCGGCGTGGACGCCGAGGCGCGCGGGCAGTCGGAGGCGATCGCGCGCTCGATCGATACGTGTCTCGCGTTGCGCGTGCCGCTCGTCAGCGTGGTCATCGGCGAAGGCGGCTCGGGCGGCGCGATCGCGCTCGCCGCCGGCAACGCGGTGATGATGATGGAACACGCGATCTATTCCGTCATCTCGCCCGAGGGCTGCGCCTCGATCCTCTGGCGCGACGGCGACCAGGCCAAGGTGGTGGCGGCGGAAGCGCTGCGCCTCACCGCCCAGGACCTGCTCGGCTTCGGCGTGATCGACCGGGTGATCGCGGAGCCGCTCGGCGGCGCGCACCGCGAGCCGAAAACCGCGATTGCCGCCGCCGGCGACGCGATCGAAGCGGCGCTCGGCGCGCTCGACGGTCTCGACGGCGAAGCGCTCCGTGCCCGCCGGCACGAGAAGTTTCTTGAAATCGGGCGGAAAGGAGTCGCCTGAGCGAATCATGGTTCCCTTCGTCGATCTCAAGGCCCAATACCATTCGCTCAAGGCCGAAATCGATCGCGCCATGACCGAGGTGATCGAAAGTTCGTCTTTCATTCGCGGTCCGGCCTTGGCGGCCTTCGAGCGGGAATTCGCCGCCGCCGTCGGGGCGCGGCACGCGATCGGCGTCGCGTCGGGGACGGATGCGCTCAATCTCGCCCTCCGCGCCCTCGATCTCGGTCCGGGCGACGAGGCGATCACGGTTCCGAACACTTGGATTTCCACGGCCTTCGCCGTGTCGCACGCCGGCGCGCGGCTGGCGTTCGTCGATATCGACCCGGCGACCGGGCAGATGGACGCGGACGATTTAGGGCGTGCCCTTACGCCCCGGACCAAGGCGGTGCTTCCGGTCCATATGTTCGGGCATCCCGCGCCGATGGACCGGATCATGGCGATTTGCCGCCCGCGCGGGATTCGCGTTGTCGAGGACATCGCCCAGGCGCCGCTCGCCGAAGTGCACGGGAAGAAGGTCGGCTCGTTCGGCGATCTCGCTTGTTACAGTTTCTATCCGAGCAAAAATCTCGGGTGCTACGGCGACGGCGGTGCGGTCACCAGCGACGACGACGTCCTGGCCGAACGGGTCTGGTGCCTGGCCGATTACGGCCAGAAGGAGCGCTTCCGCCACGCGATGGCCGGCTGGAACTCGCGCCTCGATACCCTCCAAGCCGCGATCCTTCGCGCCAAGCTTCCGCACCTGGTCCGCTGGACCGAGACGCGGCGCGCGCGGGCGAAGCGTTACGGCGAGTTGCTCGCCGGGTTGCCGGTCCGGCTTCCCCGGGAGGCGCCTTGGGCCAAGGCCGTCTATCATCTCTACGTCGTCGAAGTGGACCGGCGCGACGAATGTCTAGCGTTCCTGCGTGCCCAGGGCGTGATGGCCCAGGTTCACTATCCCGCGTGCGTGCACCTGCAACCGTGCTATGCCGAATTGGGTTACCGTCCCGGCGATTTTCCCGCCGCCGAGGCGGCCAAGGACCGGATTTTGTCGTTGCCCATGTATCCGGAGTTGACCGAGGCCCAGATGCGGACCGTCGCCGACGCTCTGGCGGCGTTCCTCCGCCGCGGCTAGTCTCGGGACGGTTCAGAATAGGTTCGCCCGTGAGCGCCACTCCCACCTTTCGCGACATCGGCGTCGTCGAGGTCGAATTCGGCCGCAACGTCACCGTGGTCAAGCCGGCGAACCTGTACGGCTGCCGGATCGGCGACGACTGCTTCATCGGCCCATTCGTCGAAATCCAGCACGGCGTCGTCGTCGGCGCCCGCACCCGCGTGCAGTCGCACGCGTTCATTTGCGAGCTCGTCACCGTCGGCGAGGACTGCTTCATCGGCCACGGCGTCATGTTCATCAACGACTGGTTCCGCACCGGCCGCCCCGCCCGCGGCCGGCCCGAGCTGTGGGTGCCGACCCTGATCGGCAACCGGGTCAGCATCGGCTCCAACGCCACCGTGTTGCCGGTCAGGATTTGCGACGACGTCGCCGTCGGCGCGGGCTCGGTGGTGGCTTCCGACATCGAAAAGCCGGGAATCTACCTCGGCAGCCCGGCCCGCTTCGTGCGTCCGTTCGAGCCGGAACCGCCGGCGGAAAAGACCGATAGACGCTGGCCTTCTTGCTTTTTCCGTCGCGGGCAAGAGGCGGGGAGAAACGAGCCGAACTATGTCAGATAGCCATAACCGAAATGGACAGCGTCCGGGTGGTCCGGACCCGACGCTACGAACCGACCGTCCGGCCCCATGGGTTTTCGTTCTTGTGGGGACGCGGGATTATCACTTTCTGATCCTGCAAAATATCCAATTCATCCGTTCCATTTCTCCCGGCGCCGAAATCTGGGTTTACGATCTTGGCGGCCCCGGCCCGGCGACCCTTTTCCCGCAGGGTATTCATTACATCGACTGGGCTCCGCCCGCTCCCGACGAGGACTACGTGCTGGGGGATTATTCACCGGATCATGCCTTGTTCGTGGCCAAGGCGCTGAACTCTCGTTCATCTTCGTGGAAGCGGCGTATCGGCAAATATTTTCTGAAAAGATTTCCGGAATTTTGGGTCAGCCGCACCCTGATTTCGAGAGCGATCAACTATGATCGTCAGTTGATCCGCAAGGCTCTGGCGCTGCGCGATTTTTCCAAAAGAATCGGTCGCCGCTCATTTCTTTTTCTCGATGCAGACGCTTTTTCTATCAAACCATTCGACGAAATTTTCGAGGGGTCTCCGGATGTCATATTGCTGCTGGTTCCGGAAGCCGAAAGAGGCTGGTCCCACAACCGCTGCCACATGATCAGCGCCGGGCTTATGGGCTTCGGCGCTAATCCTGAAATCCGCGACGCCTTTTTCGCCGAATGGATCGAAGCCATTGGCAAGACTTACGAAATCATGCGCGAACAGACGGCGTTGTCCCGGCTTCTGCGGGCGAAGGAGAACGTCCGGTTTCACGAATGGACCGATCAATTCGTGCCGTTTCTAAACCGAAGCGCGAATCTGCGGTTGATTCCATTTTACCAATACAATCAACCGCTGACGAGGCGCGACCTTCAGGTTGGGGGGTACGAAAGATACCGGAATGCACAGGTCATTCACTTGGCGGGAGTCGTGCAGGACCGTCGGGCTTACGACCGGCTCCTCGACATCGTGAAAAGGTGGGCGTCGTTGGGCAAGGCGTAAACGCTTCTTCAGCGCGGCCCCGAGCCGAATCGCAAATTGCAATAAGGCTGCGGGGCAACCCAGCCGATGCGGCCCCAGGATGGCCCGCCCCGCAGGAACCTGACCGCCGCGGCGAAGCGCGCAAGCTGACCCACCACGCGCTTGGGCTTCAGGAGCAACATGCCCAGAAGCGCACTCGCAAGGAAGCCGGCTCCCCGGCGTAGCGCTTCGGCGCGCGCCTGGGCGCGGCCGCGATGTTTCGCAACCAGGTAAAAATGACTCCACATCAGATTCCAGTCCTTGCGCCAGCGGGTGCGGTAGCTGACGTGCTCGGACGCGCCGCCGCGGTGGTGGATGACGGCTTCGGTATCGAGGATCAGCCCATAACCCAGGGCCCGCGTCCTTAAGCAGATATCGACATCCTCGTTGTATAGGAAAAAGTTGGGATCGAACCCGCCCAGTTCCTTCAGCACGTCGGTTCGCCACAGCCAGACACTGCCGCACACGTACCAGGTGCAGAGGGGGCCGCTGGGGGGCGTTTCGATCTTGCGATGAGTGATTTCGCCGGGGCCCATCACGTCGATTTCGTGATCCCCATTGGCGTTGATGATCAGGGGCGACACGACCGCGGCCTTGGGGTCGGCGTCCATGTCGGCGACCAGCCGACCGATGCATTCGTCATCGAACGTGGTGTCGGGGTTGAGGTGCAGGACGAATTCGGTTTCAACCTGGGTAAACGCCATGTTGGACGGCATCGACACGCCCGTGTTGTCCGGGTTGTGGATGATCCTTGCGGCGGGCAAACATTCGCGCACCAGATCGGCAGAGCCATCCGAGCTGGCATTGTCGATGACGATTATGTTCTTTGCGTTACGCAGGGATTCGGCGATGGGACGAATGACCGAAATCGAATTGTGAACGATAAAGACGACGGTAAGGCGATCCCAGAAATCGGACATAAGAAAAATCTCAGAACCCGGCCGCGCGCCGGCTCATCTCGCGAATTCGCCACCAGAAGGCGCGCATCCCGCGTATTTTCTTGCGCTGGCCCAATTCTCTTTCGGTGCGCGCCAAGATCGGCAGCGGTCCTTTTTCGCGCGACACAACGTGGGGGGTGGCGTATTGGTAAACCTCGAGTGGATTGCCGATATCGCGCAGTACTTTGTTCCCGACTTCATCCATCACCGGGCCGGCGCCGTATGCAAGATAAACATGGATGGCGTTGTCCATGCAGGTTTTGCACGCCGAATGGGCATATTTGCGGGCTTGCAGGGCCTCATGATCGATGTCGAGGAAGGAGTCGGCAACGATGTAATTCTGATCGAAGGTATTGCAGCACAACGGTACGGTGCCGTTGTAGTTGATCACGGTCGCCCATTTGCGGACAGGGCAATCCTGATCCTTATAGGGCATGGAAAGTTTCATCGCCTCTTCCGGCCGGATCGCATACAGATCCAATAACTTCCGGTCTGCTTCGGACAGCTTGCCGTCGATCAGATCGAAATTTTTTTCCAGGGGCTGGAAAAATGCCCAGACCGGCCCGATGTTGAACCGCAGATCGTTGCAGAACGCGATCATGTCCTCAAGATCGCGTCCGGCGTTATGACGGTAAATGTGATAATTGACCTCGACATAAATATTTTTGTCGAACTCGGTCATGTAATCGCGCAACTTGCGCATGTTGCGCTTGACCCGTTCGATGTCGCCGCGTGTATGGGTCCGGCCGTAATTTTCCTGATAGAAGCCCGATAGCGACACCCTGAAGAAATCGGGTCCGGCCTGGATCACGTCGCGCAGCGTGCCGTCATAGTTGAGATTGCTGGAGACCCCGCAATAAATACCCTCGTCGAGGACATGCCGGATGAATTTGCCGATTTCCGGGTGAACAAGCGGTTCCCCCCAGTTGTAGAGATGAATTTGCGGGTTGAGCGACGGACCGTCGCGTTTGATTTTCCGTACGATGTCCTTGAACAGGTCGAACGCCATAAGCCCGCTGGGCGGCGATTCCTTGATCACGTCGCCGGGCATGAAATTTCCGCGCGGACAGGACGGGCAACGCAGGTTGCACGCGCCGACGATGTCCACCCAGTAAGTGAAAGTTTTTGCGGATTTGGCCATTTTGCCCGCGCCCGGTTTCCGGCTAATGCCGTCCGCGCGCATCATAAGCGGAACTCTGTTCGGTTGAAAGCGCCTAGAACGCGGGCGCGAGTGTTGTCCGCGCGTTCGCTGTCGGAAAGACACAAATCAAAGACACCTCGGATGTAGGGGCATGCGCCAGCAAGAGCATCGTTCACGCCGCCTTGCCGTGGCAGTGCTTGTATTTGCGCCCCGAGCCGCACGGGCAGGGGGCGTTGCGCGGCACCCGGCCCCAGGTGGCGGAATCGTCGGCGGCGAATGCGGGGCGCGAGTCGGAGGCGAAGGCCGGATCGGTGCGCGTTTCCACGGCGAGTCGGGACGGCGCGGGGGAGGCGAGTGCGCCGGGGTCTTCCATCCGGAGTTCGACATGGGCGAGGATGGAGGTGACGCGCTCGCGCAGCCGATCGAGCATTTTCTCGAACAGCGCGAAGGCCTCGGTCTTGTATTCGTTCAAGGGATCGCGCTGGCCGTAGGCGCGCAGCCCGATGCCCTGTCGCAGATGGTCGAGCGTCAGAAGATGCTCCTTCCACACCTGGTCGAGCACCTGCAAAAGCAGGCTTTTCTCGACGCTCCGGATCAACTCGGGTCCGAAGTTGGCGGCCTTCTCGGCCATGCGCCGGTCGGCGGCGGCGGCGATCCGCTCGCGGATTTCGGCGTCGGCGATTCCTTCCTCCTTGGCCCAGTCGGCGATCGGCAGATCGAGGCCGAAGACGCGCAAGGCCTCTTCGTGCAGGGCTGAGGTTGCCCATTGCTCGGCGTAGGCGCCTTTGGGGATGAAGCTCCCGACCAGATCGTCGACCACCTGGTGGCGCATGTCGCGCAGGTCCTCGGACACGTCGTCGACCGACATCAGCTCGCGCCGCTGCTCGTAGACCACCTTGCGCTGGTCGTTCATCACGTCGTCGAAGCGGAGCAGGTTCTTGCGGATCTCGAAGTTGCGCGCCTCGACCTTCTGCTGCGCCTTCTCGAGCGCCTTGTTGACCCAGGGGTGGACGATGGCCTCGCCCTCCTTGAGCCCGAGGGTGCGCAACATGCCGTCGATCCGCTCCGAGCCGAAGATGCGCATGAGGTCGTCCTGGAGCGAGAGGAAGAACTTGGACGCGCCGGGATCGCCCTGGCGCCCCGAACGGCCGCGGAGCTGGTTGTCGATGCGCCGGCTTTCGTGGCGCTCGGTACCCATGACGTAAAGCCCCCCGGCTTCGATCGCGACCCGCTTGGCTTCCGCCACTTCGGCGCGGATTTGGTCCGCGCGCCGGGCGCGCTCGGCTTCGTCGGTTAGAGAGGCCAGTTCATGCTTGAGCCGCATCTCGAAGTTGCCGCCGAGCTGAATGTCGGTGCCGCGGCCGGCCATGTTGGTGGCGATGGTGACCGCGCCGGGCACGCCGGCCTGGGCGATGATGAAGGCCTCCTGTTCGTGGTAGCGGGCGTTCAGCACCTGGTGCGGCACGCCGCGCTTCTTGAGCAGGCCCGAGAGGTGCTCGGACTTCTCGATGCTGACGGTGCCAACCAGCATCGGCTGCTTGCGCGCGCGGCATTCCTCGATCAGGCCGATGATCGCCTCGGCTTTCTCGGCGGCGGTGCGATAGACCTCGTCGTCGTAATCCTGGCGCACGCACGGCAGGTTGGTCGTGATATCGATGACTTCCAGCTTGTAGATTTCCGAGAACTCGCCGGCTTCGGTCATGGCGGTACCGGTCATGCCGGCGAGCTTGGGATAAAGCCGGAAATAGTTCTGGAAGGTAATCGAGGCGAGGGTCTGGTTCTCGTTCTCGATGGTGACGCTTTCCTTGGCTTCGAGCGCCTGGTGCAATCCCTCCGAATAGCGCCGACCCTCCATCATGCGGCCGGTGAACTCGTCGATGATGATGACCTTGTCGTTCTTGACGATGTAATCCACGTCGCGCTGGAACAGCTTGTGCGCGCGCAGCGCCTGGTTGACGTGATGGACGAGCGAGACGTTGGCGACGTCGTAGAGGTTGCTCACGCCGCCGAGCAGGTTGTTTTCGCGCAGCAGCCGTTCGATCGTCTCGTTACCGATTTCGGTCAGGGTCACGGCGCGGGCCTTTTCGTCTTTTTCGAAGTCGGTCTTGGCGAGCGAAGGAATCAGCCGGTTGGCGGCGACGTAGAGCTCGGAATTGTCCTCGGTCGGGCCGGAGATGATGAGCGGCGTGCGCGCTTCGTCGACCAGGATCGAGTCGACTTCGTCGACGATGGCGTAGTAAAAGGGCCGCTGCACCATGTCGGCGAGGGCGTATTTCATGTTGTCGCGCAGATAGTCGAAGCCGAACTCGTTGTTGGTTCCGTAAGTGACGTCGCTGGCGTACTGCGCCCGGCGCTGGTCGTCGTCGAGGCCGTGAACGATGCAGCCGACGCTGAGGCCCAGGAAATTGTAGATGCGGCCCATCCATTCGGCGTCGCGCTGGGCGAGATAATCGTTGACGGTGACGACGTGGACGCCCGCCCCGGCGAGGGCGTTGAGATAGACCGGCAGCGTCGCGACCAGGGTCTTGCCTTCGCCGGTCTTCATTTCGCTGATCATGCCGCGATGGAGAACGATGCCGCCCAGGAGCTGGACGTCGAAGTGACGCTGGCCCAAGGTGCGCTTCGAGGCCTCGCGCACGGTGGCGAAAGCGTCGTGGAGAAGAACGTCCAGGTCCTCGCCGGAGGCGAGGCGCTCCTTGAGCCAGGGCGTGCGGGCTTTCAGCGCGTCGTCGGAGAGCGTCTCCAGTTCGGGTTCGAGCGCGTTGATCCGGTCCACGTCCTTCTGGAGCCGGTGCAGGAATCGCTGATTGGCGGAGCCGAACAGCTTGCGGGCGAGGACGTCGAACATGCGGTTCCAGGGGGCGGCGGGCGGCCGGGAGAAGGGCGGGCAAGAGATAGAGTCCCGCTTTCTCCCTGTCAATGCGGGCACCGGGTCTCGGCGGCGCATTTTCAGGGCTTTTCTTGCCCGCCGGGAGGCCATAAAAAGCCCCGTCCGCCCAACCGCCAAAATCAACCCCTCGATATACGCATCCGCCATGCCGCCCAAAATTTCGCCGCTCGCCCCGGAACGCTTTCCCGAAATCCCGCCCATCGCCGGCGTGCGCGTCGCGGCGTGCGCTTGCGGCGTGCGCTATCGCGCCCGCACCGACGTGCTGCTGGTCGAGCTCGCGCCCGGAACGGCGGTCGCGGGCACGCTCACGCGCTCGCTCACGGCGTCCGCCCCGGTGGACTGGTGCCGCAAGTCGCTGCCGGGCGGCGCCGCGCGCGCGCTGCTGGTGAATTCCGGCAACGCCAACGTCTTCACCGGCCGCGCCGGAGTGAAAGCGGTGGAGCAAACCGTCCGCGGCGTCGCCGACGTGCTCGCTTGCCGCCCGAGCCAGGTGTTCGTGGCCTCGACCGGCGTCATCGGCGAGCCGTTGGCGGCGGAGAAGATCGTCGTCGCGCTGCCGGCGCTCGCCAAGGACCTCGCCGCCGGCGCGTGGGACGAAGCGGCCCGCGCGATTATGACCACCGACACCTTCCCCAAGGGCTCAGGTAGGACCGCGCGCATCGGCGAGGCCACCGTCACCATCGCCGGCATCGCCAAGGGTTCGGGCATGATCGCCCCGGACATGGCGACGATGCTCGCTTTCGTCTTCACCGACGCCGCGATTCCGGCGCCGGTCCTGCAGGCGATGGTCGGACCGATGGTGGATCGCACTTTCAATTGCATCACCGTGGACAGCGACACCTCGACCAGCGACACGGTGCTGGTGTTCGCGACCGGCGCGGGGGCGAAACATCCGCCCGTGACTGACGCCGCCGCGCCGCTCGTCGCCGATTTCCGGGCGAAGCGGGAGGAGACCATGCTC
>MIAC01000106.1:6145-9780 GCA_001830475.1 Rhodospirillales bacterium RIFCSPLOWO2_12_FULL_67_15 | reverse complement strand
TGCTCTTTTCGCCCTCGGCCTTCTCCGCCTCGAACGCATAGCCCGCGCCGCGCACGGTGCGGATCACGTCCGCGCCGCCGCCCGCGTTCAAGGCCTTGCGCAGCCGGCGCACCTGCGCGTCCACCGTGCGCAATTCGACGTGGATGTCGCGGCCCCAAACCCGGTCGAGAAGCTGTTCGCGGCCGAACACCCTTCCGGGGCGTTCCATCAAGACCCGGAGCAGCTTGAACTCGGTCGGACCGAGATGGAGATCGCGGCCCAGGCGCGTCACCCGGTGGCGGGCGAGGTCGAGGCGCACGCCGCCCGCCTCGATCGCCTCCGATTCCGCGCCCGCGTTCGCGCCGGCGCGGCGCAGGACCGCGCGGATGCGCGCGGCGAGCTCGCTCGGCGAGAACGGCTTGACGATGTAGTCGTCGGCGCCGCTTTCCAGGCCCTCGATCCGGTCGGTTTCCTCGCCGCGCGCGGTCAGCATGATGATCGGCAGCGCCCGGCTCGCCGCGCGCCGGCGCAGGCGGCGACAGACCTCGATTCCCGATAGGCCCGGGATCATCCAATCCAGCACCACCAGGTCGGGAGAGATGTCCTGGGCGGCGGCGAGCGCGGCATCGCCGTCGGCGGCGAGATCCACCTCGAACCCTTCGCGCGTCAGATTGTAACGGAGAAGCTCCGCGAGCGCGGGATCATCCTCGACCACCAGGATCATCGGCGGCATGGTTTCTCGCCCGTCAGCGCGTGTTTCGTTCAGTAGGAATCGTCACCCCCGCGCAAGCGGGGGTCCATGCTCTTGAAAAAGCTGGATTCCCGCTTTCGCGGGAATGACGAGGTGAACGCACCTGATCGCAACCCACTCTAACGCCGATCCGCGGTGGGGATGGAGGCGACGACGGTGCTGGTTTCGTCGCCCTTCGGGCGCTTGTTCTCGGGCACGTCGCCGCTCACGAGATAGATCACGTTCTCGGCGATGGTGGTGATGTGATCGCCGATGCGCTCGACGTTCTTGGCGGCGAACATCAGATGGGTGCAGGAGGTGATGTTGCGGGGATCTTCCATCATATAGGTGAGCAGCTCGCGGAACAGGCTGGTGTACATGGCGTCCGCATCGTGGTCGCTGCGGCGGACATCGTAGGCCATGGCGGCGTCGCGGGCGAGATAGGCGTCGAGCGCGTTCCTGAGCATTTCCAGCACAAGCTCGCCGAGCCGGGCCACCGTCTGCGCCGGCGCCACCGGCGGGGCCTGGGCGAGCGCGAGCGTGCGCTTGGCGATGTTGCGGGCGTAGTCGCCGATCCGCTCGATCGCGCCGCCGATCCTGAGCGCCGCGATCATCATGCGCAGGTCGTCGGCCATCGGCTGGCGGAGCGCGATCAGCTTGATCACGCTCCGGTCGAGTTCCTTCTCCAGCTCGTCGACCCGCTCGTCGGCGGCGATGATCTGCTCCGCCCGCTCCACGTCGCGCTGAAGCATGGCCTCGATGGCGGCGGCGAACTGGGTTTCGACCAGGCCGCCCATCTCGGCGATAATCGTGTCCAAGCGCCTGAGGTCCTGGTCGAAGGCCTTGACGATATGCTCGGTCGTCATGCGGCGGCTCCTTGTTTGTCTCTCGATCCCCGGCCGTGTCAGCCGAAACGGCCGGTGATATAGCCCTGGGTGCGGGTATCCCGGGGCGCGGTGAAGATGGCTTCGGTCTCTCCGTATTCTATCAGACGGCCGAGGTACATGAACGCGGTATTGTCGGACACCCGCGCCGCCTGTTGCATGTTGTGGGTGACGAGGACGATGGTGTACTGCTCGCGCAGCTCGTCGATCAACTCCTCGATCCGGGCGGTGGCGATGGGATCGAGCGCCGAGCAGGGCTCGTCCATGAGCAGCACATCGGGTTCGCCGGCGATGGCACGGGCGATGCATAAGCGCTGCTGCTGGCCCCCCGATAGGCCGAGCGCGTTGTCCTGAAGCCGGTCCTTGACCTCGTCCCACAGCGCGGCGTCGGTCAGCGCCCGTTCCGCCGTCTCCGCCAGCAGGCGCCGATCGCGCACCCCGTCCACGCGCAAGGGATAGATCACGTTCTCGACGATCGACATCGGAAAAGGATTCGGTTTCTGGAAAACCATGCCCATCCTTTTCCTGAGCGCGATCACGTCGGTGTCGGAACTATAGATATTCCGGCTGTCCACCCGGATCTCGCCCGAGACCTTCAGGCCGTCGATCAGGTCGTTCATGCGGTTGATGGCGCGGAGCAGCGTCGACTTGCCGCAACCCGACGGGCCGATCAGGGCGGTGACCAGGCCGCGTTCGACCGCAAACGTCACGTCGAACAGCGCCTGGGTCGCGCCGTACCAAAGATTGAATCGGTCGGATTCCAGGTTGTGTCCCTGACCGCCGGCGCGGGGGTGGTAGACGGTCGGTCCGGACAGGGCCTCGGGGGCCGAGGATAGCGCGTTCATGGGCGGAACCTTCTAGAAATGCCCGCCCGCGAACCGGCGCTTGAGCCGGTTGCGCAAGGCGATGGCGGCGACGTTCATCGTCGCGACCAGGGCAATCAGCAAGAGCGTGGTGACGAAGACCATCGGCTTGCCGGCCTCCGAGTTGCGCGACTGAAAGCCGACGTCGAAGATATGGAAGCCGAGATGCATGAAGCTGCGCTCGAGATGGACGAAGGGGAAGTACCCGTCGATCGGCAATTCCGGCGCGAGCTTGACCACGCCGATCAGCATCAGCGGCGCGACCTCGCCCGCGCCGCGGGCCATGGCGAGGATGACGCCGGTGAGAATTCCGGGCATGGCGCGCGGCAGCACGATGCGGCGAATGGTCTGCCACTTGGAGGCGCCGCAGGCGAGCGAGCCTTCGCGCATCGAGCGCGGCACGGCGGCGAGCGCTTCTTCGGTCGCGACGATCACCACCGGCACGGTCAAGAGCGCGAGCGTCAGCGCCGCCCACAACAGCCCGCCGGTGCCGAAGGTGGGGTTCGGCAGCCGCTCGGCAAAGAACAACCGGTCGATGTTGCCGCCGAGCAGATAGGCGAAAAATCCGAGGCCGAACACGCCATAGACGATGGACGGCACCCCGGCGAGATTGTTGACCGAAATCCGCACCAACGCGACGATGCGACCTTGCCGGGCGTACTCGCGCAAATAGAGCGCGGTGACGACGCCGAAGGGCGCGACCACGATCACCATCAGGATCGTCATGGCGAAGGTGCCGAAGATCGCGGGCAGAACGCCGCCCTCGGTGTTGGCTTCGCGCGGCTCGTCGGAAAGAAATTCCCACCAGCGGGCGAGATAGATCGCCGCCTTGCCGGCCCAGCTCAACTCGTTGGCGCGGTACACGCGCACGACTTGGGACAGCGCCATGTCCTTCTCGGCGCCGCCGATTTCGGCGAGCCCGATGCGGTCCTTGGCGTCGCGCTCCTTGAGCCGGGCGGCTTCCGCGGCGAGCGTCTGGTAGCGCGCTTCCGCGTCGGTTCGGCGAGATTCGAAGCGAGCCGCGGCGGCGCGCCAGGCCGCGCTGTCCTCGCCGGAGGTCAACGCCACCTTGCGCAACGCCAGCCGTTCGCGTTCGAGAATGAAATTGACGGCGCCAATCTCAAGGCGCTCGATTTTCCGGATCCGCTGCCAGCGCGCGCGGGCGAGATCGTGCGCGGC
>MIAC01000106.1:5843-6092 GCA_001830475.1 Rhodospirillales bacterium RIFCSPLOWO2_12_FULL_67_15 | reverse complement strand
TCACCGACTTGACCCGGCCGATGAACGGGCCCCATTCGAGCCTTTCGGCGAAGATCATCGCGTCGGGATGGGCGATGCCCGCCACCTCGAAATCGGCGACCCAGCGGAAATCGTCGTTGTAAACGTCGTAGTTGCCGGTGCGATAGAGGGTGCGCCGGGCAAACCCGTGCGCGGCGGCGATCCTGGCTTTGGCTTCGGGCGCGAGCCCCTCGAGCCGTTCGGCGGGAACCCGGAATTTCTCGGCCCGCA
>MIAC01000106.1:0-5824 GCA_001830475.1 Rhodospirillales bacterium RIFCSPLOWO2_12_FULL_67_15 | reverse complement strand
GCCGCCATCCGCGAGCGTGACCACCGCGATCTCGCGCGGAACGAAGGTGACCAGCCCGTTCCACATCACGAGGGCGAGGAATCCGATCACCATCAGGACGCCGAACGCGAGCGCGCCGCCCAGCATCCAAAGAAAGGGCTCGCCTTGGGCGCCGAGATCGGCGGCGCGCAGGCGGGGAGCCGGAAGGCTGGCAGACGCGACGGTCCGGCGGGAAGCCGAGGGGAAGGAGGGAGCCGCGGTGTCGGGCATGGCGTGCCTTCGCCCCTCACAGTTGCGCCGCGCGCTTGCGGAAGCGCAAGCGGACGATCTCGGCCAAGGTGTTGACGACGAACGTCATCACGAACAGCGCCATGGCGGCGAGGAACAGCATCCGGTAGAGGGTACCGTCGCGGACCGCTTCGGGCAGCTCGACCGCGATGTTGGCGGACAGCGCCCTGAGGCCGTCGAAGATGTTCATGTCCAGGATCGGCGTGTTGCCGGCGGCCATGACGACGATCATCGTCTCGCCGACGGCGCGGCCCATGCCCACCATCACCGCGGCGAAGACGCCGCTGATCGCGGTCGGCAGGATGACGCGCACCGCCGTCTGCCACGGCGTCGCGCCGCAGGCGAGGCTGGCGGCGCGCAGATGCTCGGGCACCGAATTGAGCGCGTCCTCGGCGATGGTGTAGATGATCGGGATCACGGCGAAGCCCATGGCGAAGCCGACGATGAAGGCGTTGCGCTGGACGTAGGTGTCCACCATCGTTCCCCGGAGGCCGACGCCGGCGGCGCCCAGCACGCCCGCGAGCGCGAACGCCAGCGCGCCCGCGATCGCAATCATAACCGCGAAATGTATGCCTTCGATCGCGCCGGCCCGCTCGCGGGGAAGCCGGCGCAGGCGTTCGCGCCACGCCGCTCCGGTGACAGGGCTCGCGAGCCGCACCTCAGCGAGGCCGACGGCGACGAAGACAACCGGCCACAGGATGACCGCCAGGAACGGTTCCTCCGCTCCGACCTTGCCTCCGGTCCAGGCCTTGAAGTCGCCGGCGAAGAAGATCGATTCGAACGCCGGCGCGAGTCCATAGGCCGCGAGCGCGGCGGCAGCGAGGGCGGCGAACATCAGCGCGAACTTCGGCAGGCCGCCGTAGCGGATCGCGCGCGCTTGCGGCAGCGCCTGCCACGCCATCGCCCCGGCGAGGAGGGCGAACGGCATCAGGAGAACGGCCAGGATCACGGCGGCGATCCAAGTCTCGACCAGAGGCGCCAGCACCAGCGCGGCGATGAACCCGAGCACCACCGAGGGCAACGACGCCATCATCTCCATCACCGGCTTGACCACGGCGCGCACCGAGTGATGCACGAACTCCGAGGTATAGATGGCGGCGAGAATCGCGACCGGCACCGCGAACAGCAGCGAATAGAGGGTCGCCTTGAACGTGCCGAAGATCAGCGGCACGAGGGAAAGCTTGGGCTCGAAGCTGTCCGTGCCCGAGGACGATTGCCAGGTGAACCCGGGCTGCGGATAGCCTTCGTACCAGACACGGCCGAAGACGGTCGCCCACGTCGTCTCGGGGTGCGGCGCGTCGATGTCCCAGGACACAAGCGACTCTTGCGTGAGCGCGGCGATCCCGTCGTCGCGGGGGCCGAGCGCGAGCGCGGCGACGGCCGCCGATGCGCCCTGATTATGCGCGGCGGGATTCGCCGCCGCGACGCGCGTTTGCAGCAGGGTCTGTTCGCTGGTGGAATGGCGCAGCCAGACGTGGCCGGCGGCATCGGCGGTGGCGAAGGTCTTGGCCCGTTGGCTTACGGCCAGCGCGACGATTCCTGCCGGCTGACGCTCGAGCGCGTGCGCGCGCACGAGAGCGTGGCCGTCGGCGGTGTCGGCGCCTTCGCGCGGCAGGCGGAAGTAGATGTCGACCGCGCCGTCCGAGGCGCCGACGACCAGGGACTGCTCGCCGATCAGGAAGCCGAAAACGCCCAAACGGACGTCGCCCGAGAGCAGGCGGCGGGTTTCCGCGAGTGCCGGCTGGGCGAGATCGCGCGTGTCGTAGCGGAAAACGGTGCCGGTCCGGTCGGCGACGAGCACCTGGTCGGCGGTTTCGGTCATGAGCGCGCCCGCGACCGCCGTGCCCGCAGGCAGCGCGGGCAAGGCCGCGGTCGAGACGGTCTTGCGAACCTGGCCGGTGAGGATGTTGCGCCTGGATTCCGTATGACTCACGCGCGGCACGCCCTCGGCATCGACGGTGACGAAGGCTTCGGTCGGCCGCTCGGCCGTGCCGCCGCGGCGCAAGTCCACCGCGACGATGGCCTTGCCCGGCGCGATCTCCCGGGGCGGATCGAGGCGGACGGCGACGGAAACCTTGCGAACCTGATCGCCGGGCACGCGCGCGTAGACCGCCTGGCCGTCGGTGAAGGCGTCGGGGCCAAGCCGTTCCGCGTCCGCCGGAACCGCGCTCCCCGGCAGGACCGCGATTTCGATCTCGATCCGTCCGAGTCGCACCGTTCCATCGGCGAAGCCGAAGGCGACGTCGCTGCCCGCGATCGTGCGCCCGAACGCCGTCGGCCGCGCCGCGCCGAAATCGAACCGGGCGGAAGGCAGCGCGCGGCCGCTCGCGAGGTGGACGACGGACACTTCGCCGGTCTCGCGGAGAGCGGCGGCGACCGTCTTGGCTTCGTCCAGCCAGACCGCGAGCGCGCGCGCCTCTCCGGGCGGCAGCGCCGCCGAACGCTCGGCGAGGACGCGCCCGCCTTCGAACAGCGGCACGACCACGTGGGCGAGAAAGACGACGATGGCGAACACCGCCAATATCACGCCGATGCCGCCGACGCGGATGAGCCAGTCGGCGGCGCGGTCGGCGATCAGCACCGAATGCCGGGTCGCGCGATCGCGGCGGGTGCGGCCGGAACCGGGAAATTCTTCGCTCATCATCGTTCACGTTCGAACAAAACAGCCCACGCCTTCGCGGCCGGGACGCCGCGGGCGTCCCGGCCGGAAGGCCGGATCGGGAAACGGACTCTGCGCTAACCCTACCTGAGACGCATGGTTTTCAGGTCCTCTTCGACGATACCGGCGGTGATCGGGAAGTAACCGTCCTTCAACACCGCCTGTTGACCCTGCTTGGAATAGACGAAGCGGATGAATTCGGCCCGGAGCGGATCGAGCGGCTGGTTCGGGTTGACGTTGACGTAGACGTAGAGGAAGCGGGCGAGCGGATAATCGCCGGCGTAGGCGTTGTCGGCGTTGGCGTCGAAGCACTCGGCGCCCGTCTTGGCCGCGAGCGGCACCGCGCGCACGTCGGCGGTCCTGTAGCCGATGCCGGAATAGCCGATCGCGCCCTTGTCGGTGGCGACCCCCTGGACGACCGTGGACGAGCCCGGCTGCTCCTTGACCGAATCCTTGTAGTCGCCGTTGAACAGCGCGACCTCCTTGAAATAGCCGTAGGTGCCGGAGGCCGAGTTGCGGCCGTAGAGGGAGATCGGCCGGCCCGCCCATTCGCCGGTCAGCCCGAGCTGGCCCCAAGTCGTCACGTCCTTCTCGCCGCCGCCCTTGCGCGTCTTGGAGAAGATCGCGTCCACCTGCTGCAGCGTCAGGCACTTGATCGGGTTGTCCTTATGGACGAACACGGCGAGTGCGTCGACCGCGCTGCGGATCGGGATCGGCTTGTAACCGAACTTCTTCTCGAAGTATTCCACTTCCTTGCCCTTCATCGGCCGCGACATCGGGCCGAATTGAGCGGTGCCGGCGATCAGGGCCGGCGGCGCGGTCGAGGAACCCTTGCCCTCGATCTCGATCTTGACGTTGGGGTAGGCGGACTTGAAGCCCTCGGCCCAGAGCGTCATCAGATTGTTGAGGGTATCCGAGCCGATCGACTTGAGGCTGCCGGAAACGCCGCTCACCGACTTGTATTCGGCGAGCTTGGGGTCGAGGGAAGGAGCCTCGGCGGCGGCGATTCCCAATGTGGTTCCGGTCAGCGCCGCGGCCAGCAGGCCGGCGGTCATGGTGTGGGCAAAAGCGCGTGTCATCTGGAGATTTGCTCCGTCAAAATGTTTTTCGTTGCTGTCGAGCGCGCACGATAGGTCGCGGCGGCGGCGCCATCGTGACCCGCAAATGAAACTTTTGTGACGGCGATAACAGATTGATTCTTAAGGAAATTCCGTGGTCGCGGCGGGGCGCGGCGCGCGGGCGAATCCCCGCGCGCATTGAATGACGCGCCCCTACCGGGGCGACGCCGCGGGAATGAACACCGTGAAGCGGCTGCCCTGGCCGAGCTTGCTTTCGATCGCGAGGCGGCCGCGGTGGCGGCCGACGATGTGCTTGACGATGGCGAGCCCGAGCCCGGTGCTGCCGAGCGCCTTGGAGCGCGCCTTGTCGACCCGGAAGAAGCGTTCGGTCAGGCGCGGAAGCGCGTCGGGCGGGATGCCCTCGCCTTCGTCGGCCACGCTTGCGGCGACGCCGGGGACGCCGCGCTCCGGGATGCGCTCGACCGCGCGCAACGAGACGGCGACGCGCCCGCCGGCGCGGCCGTAGCGGATGGCGTTCTCGATCAGGTTGCGGAAAACCTGGGCGAGCTGATCGGCGTCGCCGAGCACGCTTGGCACGCCGGCCGGGCAATCGAGTTCGAGCGCGACGTTACGTTCCGCCGCGCGCATCGAGAGCAAATCGATCGTGCCGCGAATCACCCCTGCGAGGTCGACCGCGTCGCGCGGCGGGACGCGCTCCTCGATCTCGACGCGCGAAAGCGAGAGCAGGTCGTCGATCAGGCGGGCCATGCGCGTGGCTTCGGTATGCATGATGTCGAGGAAGCGCTCGCGCGCTTCCGCGTCCTCCTTGGCCGGGCCCTTGAGGGTCTCGATGAACCCGACCAGCGAGGCGAGCGGCGAGCGCAGTTCGTGGGAGGCGTTGGCGATGAAGTCGGCGCGCATCCGTTCGGTGAGGCGGGCGGCGGTGAGGTCTTGCAGCGTGACGACCGCGGCGGGCCAGTCGGCGCCGCGCCCTTCGTCGCCGCGGACGGCGGCCGCGATCAGGCGATAACTGGGCGAACCGGGCGCGGGCAAGGTGACTTCGGCTTCGCGCACCGTCGCCCCGCGCACGACGGCGTCCACCGCCTCGAGCGCCGCGGGGTGGCGCAACGCCACCGCGAGATCGTTGCCGACCATCGGGGCGACGAACAGCTCGCGCGCCGCCCGGTTGGCCGCGACCACGGCTCGGCGCGAATTCACCAGCAGGACCGGATCCGGCAAGCCATCGAGAATGGCGATCGTGATTTCAAGCATTCCCCGAGGCTGCCAGAGTGCGCATCGCTCGGCAAGGTGCTGCGTTCAGCGGCGCGAACCGAGGCCGATCCCCCGCCCGGCGTCGGCCGGCCGGGGCCGAGAGGCATGTAGGGCGGCGAGTGCCTGGATTCGCTCGCGCGCGGGCGCGGGGAACGGCGCCGCCCGGCGCGATTTCAAATCCACGTGCAGGCCGAGAATCTCGTAGGTGGCGGCGAGTTCCCCGCTTTCTCCGTGGACCATGCTGAGATACGCGTGCAGCCGCTTGTCGTCGTGACCGAGGATTTGGGTTTCGATCCGCACCGGATCGCCGGCGCGGAGCTCGCGCCGGTAGGCGATGTGGGCCTCGACGATGAAGAACGATCCGCCCGCGCGCCGGTAGGCCTCGCCGATGCCGATCGCGTCGAGGAGGGCGTCGGTGGCGTGGTCGAAGACGAGCACGTAGGAGGCGACATTCATGTGGCCGTTGTAGTCGACCCATTCCGGGCGCACGGTTTCCGAATGGGGCGCGAGCGGCGGCACGAGAGTGGCGGGCGAAGTCTGGGTCATGCGGACCTCTCCGGAACGGAAC
>MIAC01000105.1:1457-1588 GCA_001830475.1 Rhodospirillales bacterium RIFCSPLOWO2_12_FULL_67_15 | reverse complement strand
AAGCGGACGCATCGTGCTCGACGGCGCGGCGTTGATGCTGACCGACGGCCGGACCGCGGCCCGGCGCATCGCCGAAGGGGGCCCGCGCGAGCTGGTGCTGTTCGACCTCGCCCTCGACTACGGAAGCGCGC
>MIAC01000105.1:0-1449 GCA_001830475.1 Rhodospirillales bacterium RIFCSPLOWO2_12_FULL_67_15 | reverse complement strand
GCGCTCGCGAAAGGCGCGGCGACGTCGGGGGCGGCGCTCGCCGCCGCGGCCGGATTGATCCAGGCGCTCGGCAAGAAAGCCACGCCCGTGCCCGACACGCCCGCGCTAGTCGTGCTCCGCATCGTCGCCAGGCTCGCCAACGAAGCCGCCTGGGCGGTCGAGGACGGCATCGCGGAGGCCGCGGCCGTGGACACGGCCCTGCGCGCGGGCGCGAACTATCCCCGGGGTCCGCTCGCCTGGGCCGACGCGCTCGGCCCCGCCCGGGTGCTGGCGGCGCTCGCGGCGCTCGCCGAAACCTACGGCGAGGCCCGCTACCGCCCCTCGGCCCGGCTCCGCGAGATGGTTTCGCTCACGCGGGCGTGAAGACGCGGGAGCCCTAGCGCGAACGTTCCGGCCGTGCTTCACTCGCGTCCATTCGCAGGGGATTTTTCAACCCACGGGGAGGATACGGAAGGCCATGCGCCAGGACATCTTAAGCCTGTTGCCGAAAGCGGACCTGAGCCGGCGGTCATTCGTTTCGGGCGCGACGGCGATCGCCGGGTTCGCGCTCGCGGCCGGGCCCGTCAACGCCCAGAGCGTCATCACCACCGACACCGGCGGACTCGTTGCCGGAATGGGGCAGGTTCCCGTCAAAGGCGGCATGATGCCCGCCTATTACGCCATGCCTGCGTCCGGCGGACCGTTTCCGACCGTGCTGGTGGTGCAGGAAATCTTCGGCGTGCACGAGCACATCAAGGACGTCTGCCGCCGGCTCGCCAAGCTCGGCTATATGGGGGTCGCGCCGGAGCTTTATTTCCGCCAGGGCGACCCGTCGAAGGTCACCGATATGGGGACTCTCTTCAGGGAGATCGTCTCCAAGGTCGCGGACGCGCAGGTGATGGGCGATCTCGACGCCACCGTCGATTGGGCCATCGCCCAAGGCAAGGCGGACGCCAACAAGTTCGCCGTCACCGGCTTCTGCTGGGGCGGGCGCATCACCTGGCTCTATTCGGCGCACAGTCCCCGGGTGAAAGCGGGCGTGGCGTGGTACGGCCGTTTGACCGGCGACTATGGGGCGACGACCCCGCGCCATCCGATGGATGTCGCCAAGGAGCTTAAGGCGCCGGTGTTGGGACTCTACGGAGCCGCCGACCAGGGCATTCCGGTCGCGAGCATCGAGGACATGAAGGCGGAGCTAAAATCGGCCAAAGTCGCAACCGAGTTCGTCGTCTATCCCGACACGCCGCACGCCTTCCATGCCGATTACCGCCCGAGCTTCCGCGAAGGCCCGGCCAAGGATGGTTGGAAGAAAATGCAGGAGTGGTTCAAGAAACACGGCGTCTGAGGCGTTTCGAACAGGGTCTCGGGGACGCTCGGCCCGGACCGTTCACCTTCGCCGCTTTCCGGCCGATTTGATCGCGTCCGCGATCGTGCCGAGGCCGATTTGATCGCGTCCGCGATCGTGCCGAG
>MIAC01000104.1:292-6637 GCA_001830475.1 Rhodospirillales bacterium RIFCSPLOWO2_12_FULL_67_15 | reverse complement strand
GTCTCGACGTCGAGGTCGTTGGTCGGCTCGTCGAGCAGCAGCACGTTGGCGCCCGACTTCAGCATCCTGGCGAGATGGACCCGGTTGCGCTCGCCGCCCGAAAGCTGGCCGACCTTCTTCTGTTGATCGCCGCCGCGGAAATTGAACTGGCCGACGTAGGCGCGGCTTTGCATCGTCCTTTTGCCGAGTTGGATTTCGTCGAGCCCGCCCGAGATTTCCTCCCACACCGTCTTTTTATCGTCGAGCGAATCGCGCGACTGGTCGACGTAGCCGAGCTTGGCCGTGTCGCCGATGCGGATGGTTCCGCCGTCGGGCTTTTCCTGGCCGACGATCATGCGGAAGAGCGTCGTCTTGCCCGCTCCGTTCGGGCCGATGATGCCGACGACGCCGCCGTGCGGCAGGCGGAAGGAGAGGTTTTCGATCAACAGCAAATTTCCGTATCCCTTGCGCAACTTGTCCGCCTCGATCACCAACTCGCCGAGGCGCGGCCCCGGCGGGATGACGATCTGGGCTGTGTCGGGGCGGCCCTCGCGGGCCTGGGCTTCGGCCAGCTTTTGTTCGTAGGACGTGATACGCGCCTGGGCCTTGGCGTGGCGGGCGCGCGGGCTCGAACGAATCCACTCCAACTCGTGCTGGAGCGCGCGGCTGCGCGCGCTTTCTTCCTTTTCCTCATGGGCCAGCCGCTTCTGCTTTTGCTCGAGCCAGGACGAATAGTTGCCCTGGTAGGGGATGCCGCGGCCGCGATCCAGCTCCAGGATCCAGCCGGTGACGTTGTCGAGAAAATAGCGGTCGTGGGTAACGACGATGACGGTGCCTTGGTATTCGCGCAGGTGACGTTCGAGCCAGGCGACCGATTCGGCGTCGAGATGGTTGGTTGGCTCGTCGAGCAGCAGAATCTCGGGCTTCTGCAACAAGAGGCGGCACAGCGCGACCCGGCGATTCTCGCCGCCCGAGATCTTGGTTACGTCGGCGTCCGCGGGCGGACAACGCAGCGCGTCCATGGCGATCTCGATGGTCCGCTCCAGCTCCCACCCGTTCGCGGCGTCGATCTTCTCTTGCAACTCCGCCTGTTCGGCCAGGAGCGCGGTCATGGCGTCGTCGTCCATCGGCTCGGCGAACTTGGCGCCGATGGCGTTGAAGCGATCGAGCGTGTCCTTGAGGCCGCCCAAGCCCTGGGTGACGTTGCCCTGGACGTCGAGCGCGGGATCGAGGTGCGGCTCTTGCGGCAGAAAGCCGACCCGCACGCCCTCGGCCGCCCAGGCCTCGCCGCCGATGTCCTTGTCAAGCCCGGCCATGATCTTCAAAAGCGTGGATTTGCCCGATCCGTTGATGCCGACGACGCCGATCTTGGCGTCGGGCAGAAAGGACAGCGTGACGTTCTTGAGGATTTCGCGCCCGCCCGGGAACGTTTTGGACAGGTTCTTCATCACGAACGAATACTGATAGGCGGCCATCGCGGTCCTCGGCGGGTTTTCAGTCTTTGGGAGCGGCTTATTTAAGTCCCCGGGCGGTAAAGATCAATGCGCGGCCCCCGCGCCATCCCTTGACGCCTGGGCCGGCTTCTGACGAAGGGCGACAGCAGGATCTTTTTCATTTTCATTTTCTCGCCTTTACGCCATGCACCGGCTTGGCGACGACGATCGGTCTCCAGGGCTTCCTGGTGCCGTGATGCGCCCAGCCTCTGTGGACGAACATCATGCGGCCCGCACTTTTTTCCTTGGCCGGGGTGCAGACGAGTTGGGCCGCTTCGAGGCCGCAGATGGAAATCTCCCCGGTCCGCTTGTCGAGCCGCCAGACTTTGTCGGCGGTCGCCTTGACGATCTCGAAATCGGCGTCGGCGATTACGGGCGGCGAGGCGAACAATAGGCCGAGTACTACCGCGGCGGGTGCACAAAGGCGGAGGCGAACGGGGCGAAGGTTCACGGCAAGGCGTCCGTTTTGTCGGCTCGGCCCAGGCGCGATCCAGGCGCCCGCGGCACCTTCATTCATTGAACTCGAAACCCGTGGCGGAAATAGGGCGGCGGGAACCGTCGAGAGAATTCAGGTCTTTGGTGGGTCCGGCTCGTCCTCGCGCCGCCTCAGCCAAGCGCGGAAGGCGGTCTCGTCGCGCAGGTAAAGCTCGATCAGGCGAAAATGGGGGCGGCCGGTGACGTTGTCTCAGACCGCGGCTCCGGAAAAAGCCGCGTGGCTGAACGCGAGATAGGCGCAGGCCGTTGTCGCCATGCCGTATTCGTCACGCGGACTTGCGCGCGCGGAGCGCACGACCACATGGCGGACGTGTTCGGGATAGAGAATCATTCCATCCAGCTCGCGGTCGGCGAACACGCCGCCGACGTCGGCCGGGTCGCAAAAGTCGGCGGGATCGGCCTCGGCGAAAGCGCGCGCGTCCTCGAAGGTCAACCGCTCGACCGCGCGCGCGAGCCGCGCGACGTCGGCGGGGTCGATCTCGTCGATGGATTTGAAGGGCTTGGGCATGGGCCCAAATACTAGCGCCCCTCGGGCACCTCGCGGGTCCCGCGCAGGCCCGAGGGCGTGCCGAAGGCGCCGCTGTCGCGGCCGGCGGCGCCGTGGACGCCGGACTCGTGGTCGGTGGGCACGGCCGGCGCGGCGCCGTTCTTCTGCTGCCCGGGCGGCGTGCCGTTTTGGCCGGGAGGGGTGATGGGAGGACCGGGGGGATCGCCGCCCTTGCCGCCGTCGCCGCTTTTGCCTTTGTCCTGGGCAAACCGGAGGGGCATATCGGGCCCGAGCTTCACCCCCCCGGCTTGCAGCACGAATGGGATCAGGCAAGCAATCGCGAAAGCGCCCGCGCCGCAGGCGACCGTGGCGATTCGAAGGTTGCGGGGCGGAATCATCTAGAACCTTCCTTCCACGCCGATCAGGGCCCGGTTGCGGCGATAGGCCTCGCCGTCCACGGTCGAGGTCAGGCCGGTCCAATGATACTCCCCGATCAAGGAAATTCGAGAGTTGATCCGCCAAGTGACGGTCGCCCCGGCGAAGACGAGTTCGTCTTCGCGGCCGATGCCGGCGAACCGGCTTTGCCCCGCGCCGGCGCGGGCGTGGACGACGAGCCGCTCGGCGATCTCCTGGCGGAGCGTCAGGGCGCCGACCGTCTCGACGGTCGAAGCGGCGTTGGCGAGCGTGGTCTCTTCGATGGTTCGGTCGAGAAACGCCCCGATCCGCGTCTTCGGCGCGGCCTGCCAACTCATGCTCGCGCCGAGCGCGGGCCGATGCACGCCCTTGAGCCGGTCGTCGTCGTAGTCCTGGGTCATGGCTCCGGCGAAGGCCTGCAAGGAAAGATCGGGGATCGGCGAAAGCCGCGCCCCGAGGACGAGGCGCCGGCCGTTCGAATCGCGGGCAAAGCGATTGTCGTCGGTGGCCGTATCGTAGCGGCGGAAATCGAATCCGGCTTGCGCGAACGGTTCGAACTCGGGAAAAAGGTCGAAGCTAATCCGTGCGCCGCCGGCATAGGCCGTCCGGTCGCGGTCGTCGTTGTTGATCTCGCCGGTGCTGCTTTTGGTGTCGCGGAAGTCGAGCCGCTCGACTCGCCCGCCGAGGCGGACCGAAAGGGGCCCGATCCGGTGCCGGATGCCGCCGTAGCCCTGGAGGTCGAAATAACGGGTCGGCTCGCGGCCGAAGACCTCGTCGGAGGATTCGCGCTCCTCGTGGTCGGGGCCGAGCCAGGCGCCGCCGAAGATCCGGGTCGCGGGCGAAAGATCGAGGCGCCCTTCCGCCGAGGTGTTGCCGTCGGCGTAATCCTCGCTGCCGTGCATCTTGTAGCGGCCGATCTGGCCGCCGGCGCGAAGGCGAACGTATTCATCGGGGCCGTCGGCAATCGCGGTCAGCGACGGCGCGACCACCGTGACGAAGTCGTGCTTGCGGTTGTCGCGGGCGGCGAAGATGTTGTCGTCGTAAATCTCGCTCACCCCGAGGACGGGAAAGAGAAGGAAAGCGCCGAGACGCACGCCGGGGCCCTCGGGCTCCTCCTCGAGGGGAAGCGGCTCGTGCAGGGCAAGCTCGGTCGCATCCTTCACGGGCGTTTCGGCCGTGGCCGGAAGGGCGAGAAGCGCGAGCGCGGCCCCCACCCACGTTCGAAGAAACGCGCGCCGCCGTGCGCCGTTCGCCATATTTGCCACGGGCCCAGATCCATCCGCCCCGCCGCAAGATGTTGAGGGTCTGGCGGGGATCAACCCGCAAATTCTAGAGGGTTATGGTTAAGACCCCCTTAATGGACTCTGGCTTGGTGCTCGCAGGCCGCGGGAGAACTCGCCGGCTTACCTTCCGGCTTCGATAAGCTCAGAGCGAGGGCGAAGGTTTTCAAAATTTTGCCCTTGTATCTCACGCCGTTGCCCCGTTGGTAGTCTGTCGGTTGCAATGACGGGAGGAATGCCGCCCCCCGCGACCGCGGGCGAGTCGGGCAAGCCGAGCGGGTGAACCATGGGCAGAATCGCCGTCATCGGGGCCGGTTCGTTCGGAACGGCGATGGCCTGCGCCGCGCGGCGCGCCGGCCAAGAAGTGGTTTTGTGGGCGCGCGAGGCGGAAGTCGCCGAGGCGATCAACGCCGGCAGGGGCAACCCGGTCTTCCTTCCGGACCTTCCGGTCGAAAGCGGGATCGCGGCGACGACCGATCTGGCCGCGGCGGTGCAAGGCGCCGACGGCGTGTTGCTGGTGGTGCCTTCCCAGTTTCTCCGCGCGGTCGCGGAGCGGCTGCGTCCGTCGTTGCGGCCGGGAATTCCGGTGGTTTCGTGCGCGAAGGGGATCGAGCGCGGGAGTTGCGCGCTCATGCCCGAGGTCGTGGCCGAAACCCTGCCCGAATCACCGATCGCGGTGCTCGCGGGACCGTCCTTCGCCCGCGAGGTCGCGGCCGGGCTGCCGATCGGGGTCACGCTCGCGTGCGCCAACCGCGCCGTCGGCGAACGCTTGGCGCGCGCCCTCGGCACCCGCACGTTCCGGGTCTACACCATCGACGATCCGATCAGCGCCGCCATCGGCGGCGCGGTCAAGAACGTTCTCGCGATCGCCTGCGGCATCGTCGCCGGGCGCAAGCTCGGCGCCGGCGCGCGCGCGCTCCTCATCACCCGCGGTCTCTACGAGATGGCGCTGCTGGCGCGCGCCAAGGGCGGCAACCCGGCCAACCTGATGGGCCTTGCCGGGATCGGCGATCTGGTCCTCACCTGCACCGCCTCGGAATCGCGCAACACGTCGCTCGGGATCGCGCTCGGCGAGGGACGCAAGCTCGCCGACATCCTGGCCGAGCGCAGGGCGGTGACCGAAGGCGTGGCCTCGGCCGAATCCGTGGCCGAGCTCGGCCGCCGCCTCGGCATCGACCTGGCGATTCCGGCGGCGGTCGATCGGGTGCTCCACCACGGCGCCGACATCGACGCGGCGATGGCGGAATTGCTGGCGCATCCGACCGGCCCCGAACTTTTGGGCATCGTTTAGCCGGGCCGGGAAACCGGCTATTTTCCGCATCTTGCGCCTGAAACTTCTTGTAATATTGATGCGGATCAAATCTCCTTGACGCCGCGGCTAGTAGACTGGTTGTGGCTATCAGATTGGCGGCAACGCATCTTTTCTCGAAAGGGGAATGCCATGGATAGACCGTTGAAAACACTCGCCTTCATGCTGGCCGGCGCGTTCGCCGGCGTGCTCGTCGCGGCGCCTCCGGCGGCGGCGCAGCAAACACCCGCGATCGAGGGCGAGCTGGTCCTCATCACGCCGGTCGCGAAGACCCTCACCGACCCGACGCTGGCGGACTTCGCTAAGTTCGCCAAGGAAAAATGGAACATCACTCTCAAGACGAGCTCGCTAGCGGCCGGAACGCCGGTCGCCTACGGGCGCATCGTCGAATGGAAGGGCCGGCCCGGCGCCGACATCTTCTGGGGCGGCGAGAGCGCGCTCTTCGACAAGCTGACCGAGCAGAAGCTGCTCGCGAAGCTCAACCTGCCGAAGGCCGTCGTCGATTCGATTCCGACGAGCATCGGCAAGCCGAAGCCCATTCCGCTCAAGGATCCCAAGGGCTTTTGGATCGGCACGGTGCTCGAACCGTACGGGTTCGTCTACCATCCGAAGGTTCTGCAACGCCTCGGCGTTCCCGAGCCGAAAGACTGGGACGACCTGCTCAATCCGAAGCTGAAGGGCCACGTCGCGCAATGCGCGCCGACGCGTTCGAGCAGCAGCCACGCGACCTACGAAGTCATTCTCCAGCGCGACGGCGACGCCAAGGGCTGGGAGTGGCTGAAACGCCTCGGCGGCAATACCGGCATCTTCACCGCCCGCAGCCGCGACGTGCCCTCGGTCGTGGCCAAGGGCGAGTTCGCGGCCGGGTTCGCGGTGCCGAGCTACATG
>MIAC01000104.1:0-147 GCA_001830475.1 Rhodospirillales bacterium RIFCSPLOWO2_12_FULL_67_15 | reverse complement strand
CGGACAGCGCGTGGCGATGGAGCGGGGCGTGTTCCCGATCACGCCGAAATACCGGGTGCAGGGTGCCCCCGGATCCACCGCCGAGATGGCCGTCGAGTTCACCGGCGGCCTCCGTTCCTACTTTGACGTCGACGTGACCAACATCTA
>MIAC01000103.1 GCA_001830475.1 Rhodospirillales bacterium RIFCSPLOWO2_12_FULL_67_15 | reverse complement strand
GCGCAGCCGGTGTGAGGCGATGGTCGCCGAGGTCGAATTCGACCTCGTGGCCCGTATTCAGGCGCGAAACGAGCTTGACCCGCCCTTTTCGTCCTTCTCCGTTTCCGCCCGGCTTCCCGGCAATAATGTCCCTGATCGGTGACACTGCTTCCTGGGAGGCGACCACGATCCTGACACCAGCAGAAGTCCGGGCGGAGACCTCTTCGAGCGATTCAAGGCTCTGGACGGTGAGGCGGAAGGTTTCCCCTTCCACCTGGACGGCGGCGCGCACCAAAAGCGAGCGGCCGACCTCGAGCAGGCTCCGCGCCGAGGCCAGGGTATCGGAAAAGACGATCGCCTCGAACACCCCGGTCATGTCGGAAAACTGGATGAAGGCATAGCGGTTGCCCTTGGCCGAGGTCCGCTCCTTCTTGCCGATCACCGTGCCGGCGAGCCGGACCGGACCCGGCTCGGGATCGGCGCTGATCTCCGCGATCGCACGCACGCCGAGCCGGGCGAGCGTGCGGCGATAGGCGTCGAGCGGATGAGAGGAGAGGTAGAAGCCGATCGCCTCGAATTCGTGGCTGAGGCGGTCCATGGGCGGCCAGTCGGGCCCCGCCGGCAGAACCAGCTTTGCTTCGCCGCCCCCCGCCACGCCGCCGAAGAGCGAAATCTGCGAACTCCCCCGTTCCTCGGCCGCGGCGTGGGCATGTTTCAGAATTTCCTCGACGCTCTCGAACGTCCGGCGGCGATTGGGATTGAGGGAATCGAACGCGCCGGCGCGCGCCAGGTTCTCGATCTGGCGCTTGTTGGCGAGCTTGGCGTCGAGCCGGCGGGCGAAGTCGGCGAGATCGCGGAAGGGGCCGCGCGCGCGGCGCTCGGCGACCAACGAATCCATCGCCGACGCGCCGACGTTGCGCACGGCGGCAAGCGCGTAGCGGATCGCCGGGCCGGCAGACGCATCGCGCCCGACCGAAAAGCGGGCCTCGGACGCGTTCACGTCCGGAGGCAGAAGCCGTATGCCCATGCGGTCCAATTCCTGGCGGAAGACGTTCAGCTTGTCGGGATTGGCCAAGTCGTGGGTCATGGACGCCGCCAGGAATTCCACCGGATGGTGGGACTTCATGTAGGCGGTCTGATAGGCGACCAGCGCGTAGGTCGCGGCGTGGGACTTGTTGAAGCCGTAGTCGGCGAACTTGGCGACGAGATCGAAAATCTCCCGGGCGCGGGTTTCGGGCACGTTGCGGTTGCGCGCGCCTTGGACGAAGGCTTCGCGCTGCTTGTTCATCTCCGACTTGATCTTCTTGCCCATGGCGCGGCGGATCAAATCCGCGTGCCCGAGGGAAAATCCGGCCAGTTCTTGCGCGATCTGCATCACCTGTTCCTGATAGATGATGATGCCGAAGGTTTCTTTTAATATCCCTTCCAGCGTCGGATAGAGGTAATCGGGTTTTTCCTGGCCGTGCTTGCGGCGGATGTAGCTCGGGATGTTACCCATCGGCCCCGGCCGATAGAGCGCGACGACGGCGATGATGTCCTCGAAGCTGTCCGCCTTCAGGTTGCGCAGCACGTCGCGCATGCCGGCGCTTTCCAGCTGGAACACGCCGGTCGTTTCGCCGCGGGCGAGCATGGAAAACGTCGCTTCGTCGTCGAGCGGCAGGTTGGCGAGGTCGAGCCTTGTCCCGGTCCCCTCCTCCACCAGCTTGGCGGCGTCCGCGAGCACGGTCAGGGTCTTGAGGCCGAGAAAGTCGAATTTGATCAGTCCGGCCTCCTCGACGTACTTCATGTTGAACCCGGTCACGAGCCGGTCGGACTTGGGATCGCGGTAGAGCGGGATCAACTCGTCCAACGGACGGTCGCCGATGACCACGCCGCCGGCGTGGGTGGAAGCGTGGCGATAAAGCCCCTCCAACTGGCGGGCGATGGCGAACAGGCGCTCGACCGATCCGTCTTCGTCGATCGCCCGCTGCAACAGCGGCTCCTCGGCGATCGCCTGGTCCAACGTGACGAGCTTGGCCGGGTTGTGCGGAACCAGCTTGCAGAGCTTGTCCACCTGACCGTAGGGCATTTCCAGCACCCGGCCGACGTCGCGCAGCACGGCGCGGGCCTGGAGCTTGCCGAAAGTGATGATTTGCGCCACCCGGTCGCGGCCGTAGCGGTCCTGGACGTACTGGATCACCTCGTCGCGGCGGTCCTGGCAGAAGTCGATGTCGAAATCGGGCATGGACACGCGTTCGGGGTTGAGAAAACGTTCGAACAGGAGCCCGAAGCGCAAAGGATCGAGGTCGGTGATGGTCAGCGCCCACGCCGCGACCGAACCCGCGCCCGAACCGCGTCCCGGCCCGACGGGAATGCCTTGGGCCTTCGCCCAGCGGATGAAATCGGCGACGATCAGGAAGTAGCCGGAATAGCCCATCGCGGCGATGACGCCGATCTCGTAGTCGAGCCGTTCGCGATAGGGCCGCGCGGCGGCCGCTTTCTCGCTCTCGCTCATCCCCGGCCTCCAGACGCTCGCCTTGAGCCGTTCCTCGAGTCCGGCCTGGGATTGGGCCTTAAGTCCGTCGGTCTCGCTCAATCCATCGCCGCAGTCGAACGGCGGCAGGATCGGCTCAACCCGCTCGACCATGAAGGCGCAGCGCCGCGCCACCACGAGCGTGTTGTCCGCCGCTTCCGGCAGGTCGGCAAACAGCCTGCGCATCTCGTCGGGAGATTTCAGGTAATGTTCGGGGGTCGCGCGCCGCCGCTCGGCGGCCGAAAGCGTCGCCCCCGCGGCGATGCACAGCAGCGCATCGTGCGCCTCGTACATCCGGCGCTCGGAAAAGAAGGCCTCGTTGGTCGCGACCAAGGGAAGGCCGTGGCGGTAAGCGAGATCGAGAAACCCCGGCTCGGTCGCCTTTTCCGCCGCCGCGCCGTGGCGCATCAGCTCGACGTAGAGCCGCCCCGGAAACGCCTCGGCCAGGCGGAGAAGGATCGCCTCGGCGGCCGGCGTCTGCCCGGCGGCGAGCAATCGTCCGACCGGTCCCGCCGGCCCGCCGGTCAGAAGAATCAAGCCCTCGCCATGGCGCACCAGTTCGCCCAGCGCGACTTGAGGTTCGACGGGCGCCTCGATGCCGTTCGCGCCGAAATGGGCGATACGGATGAGTTTGAGAAGATTGCGATAGCCGGCGGCGTTCTGGACCAGCAACACGACCGGATCGGATTCGGATCCGCTTTTCCCGCCCTGCCCGAAGCCCGGCCGGGCGCCGCTCGGCTCGTCGCGCGCGAGCGCAAGCTGGCAGCCGACGATCGGCTGCACCCCCGCCTCGCGGGCGGCGTGCGAGAACTCGATCGCCCCGAACAGATTGTTGGTGTCGGTGACCGCGACCGCTGGCGAGGCGAAATCGCGGCAAAGCTTGGCGAGCTCGTCGAGGCGGATCGCGCCTTCGGAAAGCGAATAGGCGGAATGGACGCGGAGGTGGACGAAGGACGCGTGCGCCATGGTGCATAAGAATTTCATACCCCGGCCGGCAAGTCATCTCCGCCGTCAACCCCGCACGGGACGGACCCGCATCTGGGGATAACTCGGATCGGGGACGGACGAACTTGGGAGAAGCGATTCGCCGCTCAACCCTCCACCAGCGTGCCGTCGCTGAGGCGGACGGTGCGGTCCATGCGCCGGGCGAGTTCGACATTGTGGGTGGCGATCAGGGCGGCGAGCGAAGCTCCGCGCGCGAGCCTGAGCAGCATGGCAAAGACCTCGTCCGCGGTGTGCGGGTCGAGGTTGCCGGTCGGTTCGTCGGCGAGCAATATCCTGGGCGCGTTGGCGAGCGCGCGGGCGATCGCCACGCGCTGTTGCTCTCCGCCCGAAAGCCGGGCGGGGCGGTGGCTTTCCCGTTCGGCAAGGCCGAGGTGGGCGAGCAGTTCGCGGGCGCGGCTCTCCGCTTCCGCGCGCGCCATGCCGGCGATGGCCTGGGGAATGACGACATTCTCCAACGCCGAGAATTCGGGCAGCAGGTGGTGGTACTGATAGACGAAGCCGAGATTGGTCCGGCGCAGCCGCGTGCGCTCGTCGTCGTTCAACGCCCCGCAGGCGAGATCGGCAATGATCACCTCTCCTTCGTCGGGCTGCTCCAAAAGTCCGGCGATGTGCAAGAGCGTGGACTTGCCCGCGCCCGAGGGGCCGACCAGGGCGACGATCTCGCCCGCGCGCACGGAGAGGTTCGCCCCGCGCAGCACCGCGAGCTCGTTCCGCCCCTGCCTGAAGACGCGGACGATTCCGGCGAGCTGGAGGGCGATCTCACTCATAGCGCAGCGCCTCGGCCGGATCGAGCGTCGCCGCGCGCCAGGACGGATAGATCGTCGCGAGAAAGGAGAGCCCGAGACCCATCAGGACCACCGCCGACACTTCCGACCAGTCGATCTTGGCCGGCAGCTTGGAGAGGAAATAGATCTCGGCCGCGAACAAATTGGTTCCGGTCAGGCCCTGAATTCCTTGCCGGATCGTCTCGATATTGAGGGCGAACGCGACCCCGAGCACGAGCCCGGACAAGGTGCCGATGACGCCGATGCTCGCCCCGCTCATGAAAAAAATGCGCATGATCGAGCCGCGCGTCGCGCCCATGGTTCTCAAGATCGCGATGTCGCGGCCCTTGTCCTTGACCAGCATGATCATGCTCGAGACGATGTTGAACGCCGCGACCAGAATGATCAGGGTCAGGATCAGGAACATGACGTTGCGTTCCACCTGGATGGCGGTGAAGAAGCTGGCGTTGGCCTGCTGCCAGTCGTGGATGCGGACCTGGCCCCGGAGCGCGCCGGAAATTCGCGCGCCGATCCGGGGCGCGTCATCGGGATCGGCGACGAACACTTCCAGATTGGTCACCGCGCCGGGCATGCGGAAATACACCTGGGCCGCGTCGAGGGGCATGAAGACATAGCTGGAATCGTATTCGAACATGCCGATGTTGAAGGTGGCGACGACTTGGTAGGCGCGCATGCGCGGCACGGTGCCGAGCGCGGTCGCCGTGCCCTGGGGCGAGATCAGCGTGACTCGTTCGCCGACCGCGATCCCGAGCCGCTCGGCCAACCGGCTTCCGATCACCACGACATCGTCGCCCGTGAACTGCGCCAGCCCGCCGCCGACGAGGCTGCGCGCGACCAGGCTGTGCCCGGCGGCGAGGTCTTCGGCGCGAATCCCGCGCACCAGCGCACCCCGCGCCAGGCCCCGGGCGGTCGCCATCACCTGCCCCTCGACGATGGGGGTCGCCGAAACGACGCCGGGCACCTTGCGCACCGCTGCGGCGACGGCATCGAATTCGGCGAGCGGCGCGGCGAGACCATAGACGCCGAGATGGCCGTTGAGTCCGAGAATGCGCGAAAGCAGTTCGTGACGGAAACCGTTCATCACCGACATCACGATGATGAGCGTGGCGACGCCGAGCGCGATGCCGAGGAGCGAAAACCAGGCGATGACGGAGATGAAACCCTCCTGGCGCCGCGCCCGGAGATAGCGCATCGCGACCGACCATTCGAAGCGGGTGAACACCGTTCTGCCCTCCCTCGCCCGCTCTTAACCGCCGGCGAGGCGGGCGAGCGCGGAATCGCGGCTCAATTCCCGGCGCTCGCCGCTCTGGCGGTTCTTGAGCTCGACCACGCCGCTTTTCAACCCGCGCGGGCCGACCACGAGCTGCCACGGGAGCCCGATCAGGTCCATATCGGCGAATTTAACCCCGGCGCGCTGGTCGCGGTCGTCGTAGAGCGTCGCAATTCCCCGCCCCGCGAGCGCGCGATAGATGTCCCCGCACGCCGCGTCGCATTCGGAATCGCCGCTCTTCAAGTTGATCAGTCCGACCCGGAACGGCGCGACCGATTCCGGCCAGACGATGCCGGCGGCGTCGTGGGACGCCTCGATGATCGCGCCGACGAGCCGCGAGACGCCGATGCCGTAGGAGCCCATTTCGACCGTGACTTCCTCGCCCTTGGGACCAGCGACCAGTGCCTTCATCGGCTGCGAGTACTTGGTGCCGAAATAAAAGATGTGGCCGACCTCGATGCCGCGCGCGGTGACGAGATCGGCCCCGAGCGCGTTGTCCTTGGCCGGGTCGTGCTTGTCGTCGCTCGCGGCATAGACCGAGGTCCATTGATCGACCAGCGCTTGCAGGTCCTTCGCCTCCGTGGGGCGTTGGTCGGGCAAGCGGAAATCGAGCAGGCGGCGGTGGCAGAACACCCGGGATTCGCCGGTTTCGGCGAGGATCAGGAATTCGTGGCTGAGGTCGCCGCCGATCGGGCCGGTGTCGGCGGCGAGCGGGATCGCCTTCAACCCCAACCTTTGGAACGTGCGCAGGTAGCACTCGAACATCTTGTTGTAGGACGTGCGCGCGCCCGCGTAATCGAAATCGAAGGAATAGGCGTCCTTCATCAGGAACTCGCGCCCGCGCATCACCCCGAAACGCGGGCGAATTTCGTCGCGGAACTTCCACTGCACGTGATACAGAAGCCTGGGAAGATCGCGGTAGGATTTGATCGCGGTGCGGAAAATATCGGTGATCTGCTCCTCGTTGGTCGGGCCGTAGAGCATGTCGCGCTCGTGGCGGTCCTTGACGCGCAGCATCTCGGGCCCATACGCGTCGTAACGGTCGCTTTCACGCCAGAGATCGGCGGGCTGGATGGTCGGCATCAGCATCTGCTGACAGCCGAT
>MIAC01000102.1:21606-22289 GCA_001830475.1 Rhodospirillales bacterium RIFCSPLOWO2_12_FULL_67_15 | reverse complement strand
CGGCGTGGCGGAGCCGGTCGGCGTGCACCGCCGGAATGGTCGCGCCGCCCGGCAGCATCATGCCCATCGCTTCGGTCATGCAGGCGACCGTGCTCGCGGTGCCCATCACGCCGCAGGTGCCGGCAGTCGGGGCGAGGCGGCCGGCGATGTCCTCGATCTCGGCGGCGCCGATGGCGCCCGCCCGGTAGCGCGCCCAGAACCGGCGGCAGTCGGTGCAGGCGCCGATGCGCTCGCCCTGGTGGCTTCCTGGCAGCATCGGCCCCGTCGCGACCACGATCGCCGGAACGTCCGCGCTGGCCGCGGCCATGAGTTGGGCCGGGATGGTCTTGTCGCAGCCTCCGACCAGAACGGCTGCGTCCATCGGCTGAGCGCGGAGCATCTCCTCGGTATCCATCGCCATCAGGTTGCGCAGGAACATGCTGGTCGGGTGGGCGAACGATTCATGCAGCGAGACGGTCGGGAACGGCATCGGCAAGCCGCCCGCGAGCATGACCCCGCGCTTCACCGCTGCGACGATCTCGGGCACGGTCGCATGGCAGGCGTTATAGGCGCTGAAGGTATCGGCGATGGCGACGATCGGGCGCGCGAGGGCGTCGTCAGAATAGCCCATCGCCTTGATGAAGGCTTTGCGCAAATAGAATGAAAAGTCGGCGTCGCCATAGCGGGTCAGACCCCGGCGCATG
>MIAC01000102.1:20113-21396 GCA_001830475.1 Rhodospirillales bacterium RIFCSPLOWO2_12_FULL_67_15 | reverse complement strand
CTTCGTCGCCTCCTTGGCCGCGCGGTTCGAGCTGGTGGCGCACGACCCGCACGCTTCGCCCGCCGAGGCCAAGGGTTGGGACGCAGACATCCGCGCCCTGGTGAGCTGGGCGAGATATGCGGTCACGGCCGAGATGATGGACCGCCTGCCCGGCCTCGAAATCCTCGCCGGCTTCGGCGTCGGCTACGACCGCTTCGACCTCGCGGCGGCGAAAAAACGCGGCGTCGTCGTCACCAACACCCCCGACGTGCTGACCGATGACGTCGCCGACCTGGCGATCGGGCTCGCGATCGCGACCTTGCGGCGGATCGCCGCGCTCGATCGTTTCGTGCGTTTGGGGCGCTGGGCGGCGGGCGAAACACCGGCCCTGGCGCGTAAAGTGAGCGGCAAGCGGCTCGGGATCGTCGGTTTGGGCCGGATCGGGCGGGCGATCGCGCGCCGCGCCGAGGGCTTCGCCATGACGATCGCTTATACCGGCCCGCGCGCGTACGAGAATGCGCCTTACCGCTATGTCGCCGATCTCGCCCTGCTCGCGCGGGAAAGCGACGTTCTGGTGATCGCCTGCCGCGCCGATCCTTCGACCCGCCGCATGATCGACGCCGACGTGCTGAAGGCGCTGGGATCCAAGGGGATTCTCGTCAACATCGCCCGCGGCAGCCTGGTGGACGAAACCGCGCTCGTCGCCGCGCTGAAAAACGGCACCTTGGGCGGAGCGGGTCTCGATGTCTACGCCGACGAACCTCGCGGCGCTCCGGAGCTGTTCCAGCTCGACAACGTCGTTCTGATGCCGCACGTCGGCAGCGCGACCGAGGAGACGCGCCAGGCGATGGGCGATCTCGTCATCGCCAATCTCGAATCCCATTTCGCCGGCCGGGGGCCGCTGACGCCCGTCTTGTCATGAACACCAGCTCGCCCGCCGGCGCGTGGCAGCGCGCGTTCGTCCTGGTGACGCTCGCGGTCCTGATGTTGACCGTTTTGGACGCAAGCGTGAAATATTTGGTCCGGAGTTATTCGCTGCCGATGGTTTCCTGGGCGCGGTACTTCTTTCATCTTGCCACGTTCGGGGTGTGGATTCTCGCCACGCACCGCGCCGTCGCGGTGCAGACCCGGCGTCTTCCGCTGCAAATCGTGCGCGGTCTCCTGCTGGTCGCGGTGACGTTCCTGTTCATTGCCGCGCTCGGCCGCTTGCCGCTGGCGGACGTGACCGCCATCAACTTCCTCTCCCCGATCGTGGTCACGGCGCTCTCCGCGATCGTGCTCAGGGAAGCGGTGGGCTGGCACCG
>MIAC01000102.1:19807-19981 GCA_001830475.1 Rhodospirillales bacterium RIFCSPLOWO2_12_FULL_67_15 | reverse complement strand
CGCGCTCGCCCCGACCGATCCCGCCGTGACGACCATGTTCTACACCGCGCTGGTGGGAACGGCGGCGACCTCGCTGATCGTGCCGTTCTTCTGGGCGACGCCGACGCCGGCGGATTTCGGATTGATGTTCATGGCCGGGGTGATGGGCGGCGGCGGCCATTTCCTCCTCATCCA
>MIAC01000102.1:18025-19795 GCA_001830475.1 Rhodospirillales bacterium RIFCSPLOWO2_12_FULL_67_15 | reverse complement strand
CGCGGAAGCCTCTCTGGTCGCGCCGCTGTTCTACGTTCAGATCGTGTTCTCGGCCGCGTTCGGTTTTGTCGTGTTCGACGAAACGCCGGACGTCTGGACCCTCGCCGGCGCGGCGTTGATCATCTTGGGCGGGCTCTGGATCTGGTCGCGGGAGCGTCGCGCGTCGCGGCCATGACCGAGCTGCCGATCGAAGCCGCGCTGCCCGCCATCCGCGCCGCGCTCGCGGGCGGGAACGGGCTGGTCGTGCAGGCGCCGCCCGGCGCGGGCAAGACGACGCGGATTCCGTTGGCCTTGCTCGACGAGGGATGGCTCGCGGGACGCCGGATCGTGATGCTGGAACCGCGCCGGCTCGCGGCCCGCATGGCGGCGGGACGAATGGCGGCGACGCTCGGCGAGGGCGTCGGCGAGACGGTCGGCTATCGCATCCGTTTCGACTCCCGCGTCGGTCCGCGCACCAGGGTCGAGGTGGTGACCGAAGGCGTGCTGACGCGGATGCTGCGCGACGATCCATCGCTCAGGCCCTACGGGCTAATCATTTTCGACGAGTTTCACGAACGCAGTCTGCATGCCGACCTCGGTTTGGCGCTTGCGCTCGAGTCGCGCGCGGTTCTGCGCTCCGATCTTCGGCTTCTGGTCATGTCGGCGACGGTCGAGGGCGGGCCGGTCGCGAAGCTTATGGGCGGCGCGCCGGTCGTGACCGCCGAAGGCCGCGCGCACGCGGTGGAAACCCGCTGGCTCGGCAAGCCCGCGGGGCGCTTCGAGGAGGCCGTCGCCCGCGCGGTGGCGAAGGTGCTCGCGGCGGAAGCGGGCGACGTGCTCGTCTTTCTTCCCGGCGCGGCGGAAATTCGCCGCCTCCAGGCGCTGCTTCGGGAAGAGCCCGCCTGCGCCGGCGTCCATCTCGCGCCGCTCTTGGGCGAGATCGCTCAAGCCGAGCAGGACCGCGCCCTTCGTCCTTCGCCGCCCGGAGAGCGCAAGGTGGTGCTCGCGACCTCGATCGCCGAAACCAGCCTCACCATTGAAGGCGTGCGGGTGGTGATCGACGGCGGCTTGATGCGCCGGCCCCGCTTCGATCCCGCCAGCGGCATGGGCCGGCTGGTCACGCTGCCGGTCAGCCGCGCCGCCGCCGACCAGCGCCGCGGCCGGGCGGGACGCCTCGGCCCGGGGGTCTGCTATCGCCTGTGGGCGGAAGTGGAAGAAAGAGGCCTTGTTCCCTTCACCGCGCCGGAAATCCTGGAAGCGGACTTGGCACCGCTGGCGCTCGACCTCGCGGCCTGGGGAACGGCGGACCCGGCGAGCCTGTCCTGGCTCGATCCGCCGCCGGAAGCGGCCTGGCACGAGGCCCGCGAGCTTCTCTTTCGTTTGGGTGCGCTCGAAAACGACGGGCGGCTTTCCGATCATGGCCGGGCAATGGCGGCCCTGCCGCTTCATCCCCGGCTCGCGCATATGATTGTGCACGCACAAGGCTTAAATTGCGGCGGGCTGGCGTGCGACCTCGCCGCGCTGCTCGGCGAACGCGACATCCTCCGCGCCAAAGGAAGCGCGCGCAACGCCGACGCCAGGATCAGGGTGGCGGCCTTGCGCGGGGATGAACCGCCTTCCGGCTTCGAGGCGGATCGCGGCGTGCGGCAGCGGGCGCGCGCGGCGGCGCAAGAATGGCGGCGCCGCCTGAAGGTTCGCCAAGACGACGGCGACGTCACCGACGACACCGGAGTTCTGATCGCGCTCGCCTATCCCGACCGCATCGCAAGGCGGCGACCGCCGCCGACACAA
>MIAC01000102.1:16907-17625 GCA_001830475.1 Rhodospirillales bacterium RIFCSPLOWO2_12_FULL_67_15 | reverse complement strand
AGCGGGTCAAGCGCCTCGACGAGCTTGCGCCCACCCATATCGCGGTTCCGAGCGGCTCGCGCGTCGCGCTCGATTATTCCGGCGACGTGCCCGCGCTCGCCGTGCGCATCCAGGAGATGTTCGGGCTCGCTCAAACGCCGCGCATCGCGGGCGGGCGGGTACCGGTACTGCTCCGCCTGCTCTCGCCCGCGCGCCGCCCGGTTCAAATAACCCGCGATCTCGCCGGCTTTTGGGCTAACTCCTACCCGGCGATCCGGGCCGACTTGCGCGGCCGATATCCGAAACATTCCTGGCCGGACGACCCGCTTCACGCGCCGCCGACCGCACGCGCCAAGCCGCGCGGGCGGAACTGAGTTATGAATGTCTGGATCGGCGGCCGGTTCCCGTGCGATTCTGGGGCGCGGGTCGGAGGAAACATGAAAGCTCGCTTGGCACTCCTGATTATCTTCACCCTGTTCGCGCCGCAGGCTGCGGCGGCGTTTTCGGACGAGGATTTCTGCCGCGCCATGGAGGAGCACGCGCGGACGACCAATTTCCGCAAACCGGCTTGGGTCGATCGCGAGATTCGCGACGACGGCGTGGCGGTGCTTTGCGTGCAAAAAACGATCGAGTTTCGGAAATTCTTCAATATCGATCCAGACGGGCTTGGCCGCGGCTGGGAGCAGCGGCTGTCGGCACAGTGGAACCGCAGCCAATGCCGCGAGCCGATGCTCGCCGC
>MIAC01000102.1:14285-16647 GCA_001830475.1 Rhodospirillales bacterium RIFCSPLOWO2_12_FULL_67_15 | reverse complement strand
GCCGCAGCGCAGGAATCGCTCGGCCTCATGTACGCCCATGGCCGCGGGGTTCCCCGGGATTACGTCCGGGCGTATCTGTGGATTTATCTCGCGCTCGCGCAAGCCAAGGGCGAGGCCGCGGATCGGGGCCGCAAAACGCTGGCCGGGCTCGAGGCGAAAATGACTCCGGCCGAGATCGCCGAAGCGCGGAATCTGGCGCGCGCCTGGACGCCGAAGAAACATCAAGTCTAGGCGCGGAAAAACACTACGCGCACTTGTCGCCCAGCAATGTCGCCGATACCATCCGGGCGAACTTCCCGAAGCTCGGCATCGTGGAAAAGGCGAAGGTCCAGCCCATGCGGCGGCCGAAATGGAAGTAGCCGAAATCATTTATAGCGGTTGCGGGGCGTACGGCAATACCGTATAGTTCGGCAATGCGGATCGCGTTCGATCCCGGCAAGGACGCGAGCAACCGGGAAAAGCACGGAGTATCCCTGGCGTTCGGGGCCGAGGTGCTCGCCGACGCCGACAGGTTGAACGTCCTGGACGTGCGGTTCGCGCATGTCGAGGAACGATTCGTTGCATACGGCGTGGTGGGGAAACGGGTATGGGTTTGCGTGTTCACCGTGCGGGATGAAGTTTACCGCATCATCAGCGTGAGGAAAGCCAATGGCCGCGAAACGAAACGTTACAAAGACACCCCGCGTTGAGCCGGACGCCGACGCGCCGCTCACCGATGCCGAGTTCGAGCGCGGATACGGGGCGATGTTGGCACGCCGCGCCCGCGCCGCCACGGGCCTGTCGCAGCGCGCTTTCGCCGCCCGCTTCGGCATCCCCGTCGGGAGCTTGCGCGACTGGGAACAGGGGCGGCGCGGTCCGGACGCCGCGACGAAAAACTACCTGCGGGTGATCGCCCGGATACCGAACGCGGTTATGAAGGTCCTGCGCAAAGCGGCGTAGCGTGGCTGACGGCCGGAGCGGGCGGCGGCCGAAATGGAAATCGTCCTTGTGCCGGAAGCGTGGCCGGTCATTCCCGGCACCGGGGGGCGCGAAAGGTACGGTTCGCCGGACGCGGCAAGGGCAAGAGCGGCGGCTATCGGGTCATCACGTTTTTCAGCGGCCCCGATATTCCGGTGTTCCTGCTCAACGTGTTCGCCAAGGGCGACAAGGCCGACTTGTCGCAGGGTGAGCGGAACGCGCTGCGGGCCGTGCTGGGCGAGCTGGTTGACTGGTACAAAATGGGAGTACGGTTACATGTCCGCCGCCGGAAAACGAATCCTTAGAAGCGCGAAACAGGCGCTTGCCTTCGCCAAGAGCCAGGCGATTCCTCCGGGCTACCGCGTCCGCATCCCGGCTGAAATCGACGCGCGCGCGATCCGCGCGAAGCTCGGCCTGACGCAGCGAGCGTTCGCCGCCATGTTCGGGGTCAGCGTCGGCATCGTCCGCGATTGGGAGCAGGGCCGCCGCGTTCCCTCGGCTCCGGCCCGTGCGCTGCTCAAGATTGTCAGCCGCGAACCCGAAGCCGCCTTGCGCGCCCTGGCGGCATGAAAACGGAAGCCCGCGGCGACCTATCGCGCCAAGGCGGCGCGAGGCCGCGAAGAAATCGAACTGGCGGGGATAGGGCGACGGCCCGACAAACGCGGAACTGCTTATTACCCAAAAACTAACCAAAACGGGGGAGGCGGGGGCGGAGAATCGTTTAATTTATTGATTTAATTGGCGTCCCCAAGGGGATTCGAACCCCTGTTACCGCCGTGAGAGGGCGGTGTCCTGGGCCACTAGACGATGGGGACCGAAGCGGCTCGCGGGTCGGTACAATTACGGGAAAGGGTGCGTTTTAGCAAGGTTCGGCCCTAGGGCCCGAGCGCGATCTCGAGCGCGATGAAGCAAGAGCCGTCCGCGGCGACCGCGAACGCCCGGGTCGATCCGGCCTTGCCCTCGGCGACCGTCGTGATCAGCCAGACGAGTTCGGGTTCGTAAGCATGTTCCAGATCTTGGGCCGAGGGCTCGGGCGGATGGTCGGGATGGGAATGATAATGGCCGACGATCTCCGCGCCGGTGCCTTCGAGCTCGCGCATGAGGGCGAAACGCGCCGCCGGGTCGACCTCGAAGGTTTCGCGGCGGTCGGTCGTGGCGACATTCGCGCTCCCGCGGAAACCGGTGACGACGAGCCCGCCGCTCCCGTCGCGCCGGCCCGCGAGCAGACCGCAGGCCTCCTCGGGATACGCGGCTTCGGCCGCGCGCTCGACCGCCGCCAGCACCGCGCGCGGAACGACGAGGGCGGAAGACTTGTTCATGGACGCGGGTTCCGGGCATCCACGGTCCCGAGAATCCGGCCTTTGGCCGAATCAACGACGAATATCCGGTCGCACGGGGGGGACGC
>MIAC01000102.1:7716-14137 GCA_001830475.1 Rhodospirillales bacterium RIFCSPLOWO2_12_FULL_67_15 | reverse complement strand
CGGGTGAAAATCCCATAGGCGAGCAGGCCGGCGGCGGCCACAATCAGGATCCCGAGTCCGACGACGAGAGCCGTTAGGATACGCATGGCATGATCCGAAACTGGCCGACACAAGCATGACGGAAACGATTCGATCCCGGACATACACCGTAACGATCCCCGCGGGCAAGGCGGGGTTCAGGCTGGATCGCGCGCTGGCGGATCAACTTTCCGATATTTCGCGCACCCGGGTCCGGGCGTTGATCGAGGACGGTCACGTTCGGACCCAGGCCGGCGGCCGCGTGCGCGCGAAGGCGCTGGTCCGGGCCGGAGAATCCTACGTCGTTGTCGTTCCCGCCGCGCGCCCGGCCGTGCCGGAGGCCCAGGCGATGGACCTCCACATTCTCCACGAAGACGACGACCTGATCGTCCTCGAGAAGCCGGCCGGGCTCGTCGTCCATCCCGCGCCCGGCAACCCCGACCGTACGCTAGTCAATGCCCTGCTCGCGCATTGCGGCGGGAAACTTTCCGGCATCGGCGGCGTCGCCCGTCCCGGGATCGTGCACCGCCTCGACAAGGACACGAGCGGGCTGATGGTGGTGGCGAAGACCGACCGCGCTCATCATGCGCTCGCGGCGCAACTCGAAGCACGGACCCTGACGCGGGTTTATCGTGCGCTCGTCTGGGGCGTGCCGTCCAAGCGCGAAGGGACGATCGAAGGCAATATCGGGCGAAGCCGCGCCGATCGCAAGAAGATGGCGATCGTGAAGCGGGGCGGCAAACCGGCACTCACGCGCTACAAGGTGGTGAAGGTCCTCGCCGGCGCGATCAGTCTGGTCGAATGCCGGCTCGCGACCGGACGGACGCACCAGATCCGCGTGCACATGGCCGGTCTCGGACATCCAATCGTCGGCGATCCGAACTACGGCGGCGCGGCCACCGCCCGCCGCCTTGCGGCGTTGCCGCGCGCGCTCGCGGCCAAGATCGGATCCCTTCACGGCCAAGCCCTTCATGCCCGTTCGCTCGCTTTCGCGCACCCGGCCGATGGCCGCACGATGTCTTTCAGTTCAAATAAATTGTGCAAATTCAACGACCTGATGGAATAAATCCGATTAGTTGATTTTTTAATGTCAGCTCTAGCAAAAGTTGTTTGCGTTCACTAAAATTAACTTCTTGGTCGACGGGGGTCGGCCCTTCATACGTGGGTGCCCGGGGGTGCACGGCGTCAACCTTGGAGCACGGTTATGGCGACGTCCAGGCGCCTCCGCGATTTCACCCCCGAGCGCAACCTCACTTCCTATCTCCAGAAAATTCGCTCGTATCCGCTTTTGAGCCATGCCGAAGAAGCGGCGCTGGCGCGGCGCTTCCGTCGGCAGGGCGAAAGAGGCGCCGCCGACGCGGAAGGGAACGTCGGCCTGGTGCAGTCCGTCCGCGGGTTCGACCCGGAGCGCGGATTCCGGTTCGCGACCTACGCCCTGTGGTGGATCCGCGCGGCGATTCAGGAATACATCCTCCGTTCCTGGTCGCTGGTGAAAATCGGAACGACCGCCGCGCAAAAGAAACTGTTCTTCAACCTCCGCAGGCTCAAGGGCGAGTTGAGGGCGATCGAGGACGGCGAACTCAGGCCCGAACAGGTCGTGCGGATCGCGCTCGAGCTGGATGTGTCCGGGGACGATGTCGTGCAGATGAACCGGCGCCTTGCGCATACCGACAAATCCCTCAACGCGCCGAAGCCCGGCGCGGGCGGCGGCGAATGGCAGGATGGGCTCGCCGACAACCGGGCCAGCCAGGAGTCTATTATCGCCGAAGAACAGGAATTGGATCGGCGTCGGGCGTTTCTCAGCGGCGCCCTCGATCGTCTCACGCCGCGCGAAAAGCACATCCTCACCGAGCGCAGGCTCAAGGAAACGCCGGCAACGTTGCAATCGCTCAGCGACTATTACAGGATTTCGCGCGAGCGAATCCGCCAGATCGAAATCAACGCCTTCGAAAAGCTCAGAAAGCGCGCGCATGCGAACAATATCGCGACGAGCATTCAGCAATAATCGGGCGACGATGATCGGGGGCTCCCGATCGTGCGTCGCGAATCAGGATTTTCCCGCGGGGGATTCGCTCCGGGCGACGCTTTCGCCCCATTCTTCGAGGATCTTGCGCTGGTTTTCGCGCAAGACGGCGATCCGGCGCTGGGAAATCACCATGAAGATCGACGCGACAAAAGTGGGAATGGTCAAAAAGATCATCCAGCCGAATCCGGCCGCGCCGTACATCACCATCAAAGCGAAGACGTCAACGACGATGTTGAGCGCGTTTTCCAAGTTTTGCGATTTGGCCCAAAGCTTCACCAGATAGGGAAGAACACCGGCAAAATTCAGCGCCGCAATCGTGAGCGTGCCGTATTTGCGCGGCGAACGATCCACGACCAACGCAACGATCGATGGAACCATGCCGACGAGAACGACGATCATCGACGGCAGAATCCACGGCAGCAGCAGGGCGACGATGACCGTGAACCAAAGAATTTGCGAAGAGAATCTCCGCGGCGCCCCCGGAGCCGGCCGCGGCGCCTGTCTCGGCGCGCCGCGCCCCGGCGGCGGTGCGGATGACGCTTTTTTAGCCATGGTTCCCGTCTCCTCCCGCAGTTACGTGACCATGATGAAGGTCATCACGATCAGGAAGCTGACGATCAGGGCGATCACCGCGGCGGTTTGCTGGCCCTTGGCGACGGCGCCGGACATTCCTTGCGATTCGGTACCCTCGATCTTCTGGATTTCCGCTTCGGCGGCCTCGAACTCGGCCTTCGCGGCGGTGTAGCCCTCGAGATCGAGGCGGCGCTTCTCGGCGTTGTCGATGAGGTCGAACAATTCCGGCAGGCTGCCTTGACGGACCAGACGCGGAAGATCTTTCTCGATGTCCCGACGGGTCGAGCGGCTGTGATAAGTGTTGATCGCCGGGCCAAGCAGGCCGCCGACCCATCCCGCCAGCCCGAGCAGCCCATCCAATTTCAACCGCCACTGAACCACGGCAAGCAGGCTGAGCATCCCGATCAGGGACGTTTCCACGCGGGTCGAGGCCATCGCCTTGAGGTGAGGATCGATGTCCTGCTCGAACCGGGCGGCGATAAAAGCGGCGACGTGGCGGTCCACGGGACGGGTTTTGGGATCGGTCCGGCTCGCGGCGCGGTCCAGTGCCGGCAGCAAATCCTCGATGCGGCTCACATACTCCTCGGCGACGAGGGGGCTCTGGCAGGGCAGCGAAGGGTTGAGTTCATACAGGCAACGCTCGACTCCGAAGCCCGGGTCGTTGTTCTGGAGGTATGACCGGATCTCGCTGAACGACTTGATGGCAAAAGGCGTCTCGGGGCCGAAGTTGGCGGTGTGATTGTACCAGGCATTCGGGAGTTCGCGCAGGATCGTCTCCACCGGAGCCTGGACGTCGCCGCGGCGCATGAGTTCGACCGCCAGCGCCGGCCCGAATCCGTCGGGCATATAGGCAAACCCGCGGTAGCGGATCGGACCTTTGGGGTCGAGGATCATGGCGATCCGGGTGACGAGATGGTCGTCGCTGTTGGTTGGGGCGTTCGGGTTCGCGCGCGCCAAATCGAGAGCGGTTTTGACCTTGTCGGCCATATCGGCGTCCCCGAGGGGGCGGCGGACCCAGGCTTCGAGATCCGCGGTGCGCAGCATCTTCGCGGCTTCCGCGACGTGTTGGGTCGAGCTCCGGGCGAGCGTGCGGGACGTGATGTGCATCTTGCCGGCGAAGAGAAACGTCACGTCGGCTTTCACCGACGGGCGACGCTGGATCGGAGACTGTTTCTGCCCATCCTGCCAACGATCCAACTGATCGAGGCTCCAACGTTCCCCAAATTCGTCGTTCAGCATGCCGCGCGAAGGCTCGATCAGAGATACGATAATGCGCGAATTGCCGACCAATGCGGCAAAGGTGCCCTGCTCGATCTTGGCGGTCAGGATATCGTTGTCGTTCATCGTCGCCGCAAACGATTGACCGAGCGTAATGGCGATGATCGACGCACCCAGGGAATAAACGTCGTCTCGTATTTCCCCTTCGCCGCGGCCGCCCGGACCGGCGAGACCCCGTTCGATCGGTTCGAAGACGACGGGCTGGTCGAACCCGGGAGGTACTGTCACGCATTCCCCGAGCACCATGTCCTGGCGTGCTTCGTCCTTGAAGAACATATTGCTGGGACGGATTTGGCGATGGGGCACGCCGAGACCGGACAAGCCGTGCAAGGCGGCGACCATCGGATCGATGACGCGGCGCGCGATTTCGTATTCGGAAATGTAGAATTTGCCGGAGGCGATCAGTTCGGACACCCGTCCGCCCAAAGGCTGCTCGTAGATCGCGGCCATGCACTTCCGCCCCAGCGGCGGCCAGAACACCGGGCCATAGTCGATCAGGGTCAGAAGCCCCCGGCAGGTGAATCCTTTGAGCGCTTCCATCGCGCCCGCGCGCACCGGCAGCCCGGGCGTGCAGATCAGGGCGAAGAGCTTATGGCCGGGATCGCGGCGATCTTCGACCTCGAAGGCCTTGGCGGAAGGGGAATCGAACGAGGGGAGAGGTTTTTCGGGGTAGATCGAGAATCGATCACGCAGAACCCCGATCCCCCCACCGGATTGGGGCGGAATCCCAGCACGTGCGACCGCTACAGCTTCTGCCATCCGGCCATCCCTCTCCTCGTATTCTGGGGCGGATAGTAGCGGATTCCGATTGTCAACGCCTTAGAAATCGAGGACGGGCGGGTTTGCTCCGCGCATGGTTAACCCGGACATGATATGGGTCGGCGCGGCTGTTTTCCGGCCATTCCAGGGAGTCAGTCGACGAAGGGGTCGTGGACGAGAATGGTGTCTTCCCGCTCGGGGCTGGTGGAAAGAAGGGCGACCGGCGCCCCGATGATCTCCTCGATCCGCCGGATGTACTTGACAGCGGTCGCCGGCAAATCCGCCCACGAGCGCGCGCCGCGGGTGCTGCCCCCCCAGCCCTCCTGGATCTCGTAGATGGGCTCGACGCGGGACTGGCGCGTAACCGAAGCCGGCAGATAGTCGAGCGTCTCTCCGTCGAGACGATAGCCGACGCAGACTTTGAGCTCCATCATTCCGTCGAGAACGTCGAGCTTGGTCAGCGCGATGCCATGAATGCCGTTGATGCGGACCGCCTGGCGGACAAGAACGGCATCGAACCATCCGCAGCGACGCGGCCGCCCGGTGACGGTCCCGAATTCGCGCCCACGCTCGCCGAGCATCCGGCCGACTCCATCGGTGAGTTCCGCCGGGAACGGACCGCTGCCGACCCGGGTCGTGTACGCCTTGGTGATGCCGAGAACGTAGTCGATGGCACCCGGCCCTTGGCCCGACCCCACCGCCGCCTGAGCCGCGACGGTATTGGAGGACGTGACGTAGGGATAGGTCCCGTGATCGATGTCGAGCATGGTTCCCTGGGCGCCCTCGTACAAAATACGTTTACCGGCGCGGCGAAGTTCGTCGAGCCTCTTCCATACCGCGCCGGCGAACGGAAGAACTTTGGGAGCCACGTCGAGGAGTTCTTGTATCAATTTTTCGCGCTCGACTTCCGGCAGGCCGAGTCCCCGGAGCAGGGCATTATGGTGGGCGAGCAGGGAATCGACCCGTGCACCGAGGAGATCGGGATCGGCGAGATCGCCAAGTCGAATCGCCCGCCTTGCGACTTTGTCTTCGTAGGCCGGACCGATTCCGCGCCCCGTCGTGCCGATCTTTCCCGCGCCCGCGGTTTTTTCCCGCGTTTGATCGAGCTCGCGGTGCAAGGGAAGAATCAGCGGTACGCTCTCCGCCACCATGAGGTTGCGCGGCGACACCTCGACTTTTTGTTTTCGAACCGTTTCGATTTCCGCCAGCAGCGCCCAGGGGTCGAGAACGACCCCGTTGCCGATGATGGAAAGCCGGCCTTTACGGACAATGCCGGAAGGAAGGAGGCTGAGCTTGTAAGTCACGCCGTCGATGACCAGCGTATGGCCGGCGTTGTGGCCGCCCTGGAAGCGGACGACCACGTCGGCCCGTTCGGACAGCCAGTCCACGATCTTGCCTTTGCCCTCGTCGCCCCACTGGGAGCCGACGACCACCACATTCGCCATAGCGCAGGTTTCCTTGTTCGCGTTCGTTAGGTCTTGCGGGAAAGTTCCACGGGGATGGATCTGCCCTTGTCCCAAACGAAGGCGCAGCCCATCGCCCGGGCGGCTGCGGCCGGATCGACATCGGGGCCAAGCGCGGCGACGGTGATCCATCCTTCGCGGCGAAGCCGACGAGCCTCCGCCACGGGGACGTCGAGAGGGAGGTAAAGACGCCGCGCCGGGGCCGGCTGAGGCAGCGCGGCAAGAAGCGTATCGGTGAAGAGGGTGAGGCCCGTCGCCGGCTCTGCTTCGGCCGAGCCGTTCCCCGCCCGATAACGCCCGCCGC
>MIAC01000102.1:469-7486 GCA_001830475.1 Rhodospirillales bacterium RIFCSPLOWO2_12_FULL_67_15 | reverse complement strand
TGCCGGGGGCGGCGCCGAGCGCGGGCCCAAGCGCGGCGACGGCGGCGACATCCTTGCGATCGAGCGCGAGCCTCAACCGGCCGAGCAGGACCGGATCCAGATTGCGATCCGCGAGCAGGGCCGGCACCAGGGTGGGCATGCCGATGTCCACGCTGAGCTGGCGCACGCCCACCAGGGCGAGCGCTTCGATACCCAACAAGATGATCTCTGCGTCCGCCGCGGCGGACGTGGCACCGATCAGTTCCGCTCCAACTTGGCCGAACTGCCGTTCGGAGCGGAGCTGTGTGCCCTTCACCCTGAGCACTTGTCCGGCGTAGCAGAGGCGCAATGGCCGCGGCCGACGCCTGAGCCGCGTTGCCGCGATCCGGGCGACCTGAAGCGTCATGTCCGGGCGCAACGCCACCATCCGGTGCGAAACCGGATCCATCAGGCGGAAGGTCTGACCGCTCACGGCCGCGCCGTTGCCGCCGAGCAGGGTTTCCTCGAATTCGAGGAGCGGCGGCTTGACCCGCTCGAAACCGTGGGAGGCGAAGAGGGCGACGAGACGGCCGACGATGTAGGCCTCGAAAGCCGCGTCGGGTGGGAGCACGTCCCGCAAGCCGGCCGGCAACAGGCCCTTATCCGCGATTTCGGTCATGAAGAAACCAGCCCGCCCGTCTCCCGCACGATCGTGCGGGTTATTGCAGGTTGAACGGCTGACGCGTGGTCGTCCGGCCGAGATTCTGAACGAGCACCGGAATCATGGCGCGATCCAGCTCGTTCCGGTCCCCGTAGGACAGGTTGGCGACCGCCCAACCCTGCCACAGCCGGCGGCCATTTGTCCGGTCGTCCACGGTGACGTCGATCCGATACGTGCTGGGCGTGGTGATGGAGGTGCCGCCGCGGCCCTCGTTGAGAAGGCCGCCGCTGGCGCTGTCGAAGACGTTGACCTTGGCGTGGGCGTATTCCCCGCCTTCGCGACCGCCCTCGGCCCGCAATTCCAGAATCGTGCGCCGGCCGGCGTCCGACCAAGCGCCGACCTCGTCGCGGGTGTCGAAACTCAGAACCAAGGGCGAATCCTTGGTGACGCCGTACCCCTTGGCGCGCAAAGCCTCCTCGATCGAGGTTTTCAGCTTCATGTGGGTATCCGAGTTGTCGAGCGGACGCACGGTGATGATCGCGCGCTCGGGCAGGGGTTGGTAGGAAACGGAATTGACAAAGGCCTGCACCGCCGCGCTCGCGCCGCTGTCTCCGGCGGGGGGTTTCTCTTGCGCCGACGCCGGAGCCCAGGCCAGGACGACGCCGAGAACGACGGCCGAGGCCGGCTTCAAAGCGAATGCGCGCGGAAATAAACCGGGTCTCATCGGCGTCACTCGAAATCCTTCGGGTTGCGGACGGTACCGGGGGCGATCCCAGGCGGGGAAGGCGAACCATGCCGGAAGGATGCAAGACGGCTCGGCCGGACGACCCCTGCGCGCCAAATCATCAATTCTCCCCTATATCCTGTCAACTGCCCCGTGTCGGGAAAACCCATTTCAGCGCCGATAAATCCAAAGGCAGCCTTGGCCGGAGGGGGGGCGGGCGCAGCCATACGCTAGGGAGGGCGCGAAAGGGCCATAAATCCGCAGCTGGGGCCAGGGGTCGGCACGCTCCGGTAAAAGCTTCTGCCGGCTCCCTACAAGCCGGGATGGATTGGCCGGCGCGGCACGTTGCCGATGTCGAAATGGAGAAAGGCGAGCAGGAGCTGGACCCCGAGGATGACGGGGAGAGCCGCGAGAAGGACGGTCCCGGCGGTTGCCGGGACTCCCGAGGCGATGCTGACGTTCCACTGCCAAAGGCCGAATCCGGTTCCGAACAGAAGCAGCAACAAGCCGAGAACCAGCTCGACCGAAGCGGCGGTGAAGTCCCTGAGAAAGTAGGTGTACAAAATCCGCTTGATGGCGTTGCAATGGTGTTTCAGCGCGAACTCGCCGATCACCTGGGTGATGCGCAAGGTACTTTGCTCCCCGCCGTAGCGCGCCCGCATGGGGATGTCCGTCACCACCGCGCGCAGCAGGTAAAGCCGGAACAGCATATCGGATTCGAAAAAGAAGGACCGGCTGATCTTGGCCAGGGGAAGCGCGCGAACGACCTTGGCATGTATCGCGGTGAAGCCGTTGGTCGGATCGAACAGGTCCCAGTAACCGCTCGAAACCTTGCTCGCGAAGGAAAGCACAAGGTTGCCGATCAGCCGCGCCGGCGGCATCGCGGAAAGACCGTCGGGATCGCGGAAGCGGTTGCCCTTGGCATAGTCCGTCTCGCCCGCAAGCAAGGGTTCGATCAGAACGGGAATCAGTTCCGGGTCCATCTGCCCGTCGCCGTCCAGTTTGACGATGATATCGGCGCCGGCCTCGAGCGCCCGGCGATAACCGGTCATGGTCGCTCCGCCCACGCCCTGGTTCGTGTCGTGAAGAATAACTTCGACGCGTGGATCCTGGCTGCGTTCGCGCACCCATCGGCCGGTGCCGTCGGGACAGGCGTCATCCACGACGACGATGCGCGCGACTTCCGGGCCAATACGGGCGAGAACATCGAGAATTCTCGCCGTTTCACGGTAACACGGCACTACCACGGCGACCGATCGAGGGGCGGCGTTGGCGGGGATATGGCGGGAGGTATGGAAGGGCGGTTCCACCTTGTGGCTCCCCGTTACCCGAATTTCGCGCCCGGCGGCGCGGACCGCCGAAACGAAAAACCGGGCGCAAGATGCGCCGCCGGGGCTATTGATCTTGGCGCGGGCGCGCCCGGCGGGGCCAAACCATAGGCCGCGACCGCCGCCCCGGCAAGGCGGGAACGGTCTGTGCGGGAGAGCTAGTCAAAGTCCCGGCGCTGCCTTAAAAATGCGTGATCCGATCGGGCGGCGCGGGTCGAGTGGGGCTTGCCCCGGCCGAGCCGGAAAACAATGAAAGATGAAGTCATGGCGCATGGGCCCGAGCCGGGGAAGCTATTGGGCATCGCACTGCTCAAGGATCTGCCGGCGAGCGAACGAATGCGACTTGAACAAAATTGCCACTGGCGGCGCTACAGCGCCGACGAGCAGATCGTCGACCGCCAAGCCGAGAGCAGCGATCTCTGCTTCGTGGTCGAAGGACGGGTCCGGGTCGTCAATTATTCCGCTTCGGGCCGCGAAATCACGCTCGATGATCTTGGTGCCGGCGAGTATTTCGGCGAACTGGCGGCGATCGACGGCCGGCCACGTTCGGCCAACGTCATGGCGCTCTCGTCCACTCTCATCGCGACCCTGTCGCGCGAGCAATTCCGCGCGCTGGCGGAAACGTATCCCAGGCTCGGCTTTCAGGTCATGGAAAGACTGGCCTCGATGGTCCGGCATTCGACCGAGCGGATCATGGATCTGAGCACGCTGGCGGCCAACAACCGCGTCCTGGCTGAACTTCTGCGCGAGGCCCGCGTCAACATGAAAGGGGACAACGAAGCCAGAATTTCCCCGATCCCGGTTCACGGCGACCTTGCGAGCCGAGTCAGCACCACCCGCGAAACGGTCGCTCGCGTTCTCGGCGACCTGACCCGTCAGGGGATCGTGATGCGAACCAAGGATTCCCTTGTTATCCGGGATGTGGCCCGGCTTATCCGCATGGTCGAAGATGTCCGCGGCGAATAGGGTGCGATAATGAAAACAGTCATGATTATCGAAGACAACGAGTTGAACATGAAACTGTTCAACGACTTGTTGCAAGCCCAGGGCTACAACACGGTGCAGAGCATGGACGGCAAGAATGTCCTCAAGCTCGTCCGCCAGAATCGCCCCGATCTTATTCTCATGGATGTCCAGCTTCCGGGGGTCTCGGGGGTCGAGCTCACCAAAACTCTAAAGGCGGATGCCGAGCTCAAGAACATTCCCATTATCGCCGTGACCGCGTTCGCGATGAAGGGGGACGAAGAAAAAATCAGGGAAGGCGGCTGCGACGGCTATCTCTCCAAGCCCATCTCGATCCCCATATTCCTGGAAACAATCGCCAAGTTTATCGGCTGAAGCTCGAAAGGGCTGGCGGAGGCACGGTGCCGGGTCGAATTCTCGTAATCGACGATGTGGCCGCGAGCGCGCGGATGCTGTCCGCAAAGCTCGTCGCCGAATATTACGACGTGATCGTCGCCGAAGACGGCCCCACCGCCCTGCGTCTGGCCGAACAGAATGAACCCGACGTCATTTTGCTCGACATCATGATGCCCGGCATGGACGGGTTCGAAGTTTGCCGCCAGCTCAAGAAGAATCCCCTGACGGCGCACACCCCCGTGGTCATGGTCACGGCGCTGAACGATCTCGCGGACCGGGTGCGGGGGTTGGAATCGGGCGCCGACGACTTCCTGGCAAAACCGGTGGACGATACCGCGCTGCTGGTGCGGGTAAGTTCCATGATCCGGCTCAAGCGGATGTTGGATCAGTGGCGGATGCGCGAGGAAATCACGGCCCGTCTCGGTTTTCTCGCCGCGCCGGAAGGGATGCCCGACGACGACGGCCGACAGGGGCGGGTGTTCGTGATCGAGACAAGTCGTGCCGACGGCGAATCCCTGCGCGCGCTGCTTGCGGCCGAACATGCTCATGTCGTCCTGTGCGAGAGCGCCGCCGAAGCTCTCGGCCAGGCCACCGCCGCCGATCCGGACGTCATCGTCATCGGGCTCGATGCGCCGGACGCGGACGGATCGCTGCGCTTGGTGTCGCAGTGCCGCATGACGGAGGCAACGCGTTACATGCCGATTGTCCTGGTCGGCGGCGAGGGCGATAGCGAATTCCTGAACAAGGGCCTGGAGATCGGCGCGAACGACTATATCGTCAGGCCGGTGGACGAGGGCGAGTTCAAGGCGCGGATCCGCACCCAGGTCCGCCGCAAGCGCTACAATGACCGGTTGCAGGCTAACTTTCTCCGGAATCTCTCGTTGGCGCTGACCGATCCCCTGACCAACCTGCACAACCGGCGCTATTTTTCGACCCACCTCGAATCGGTCATGCGCCGCGCCGCCGAAAGCGGCAAACCAACCTCGCTTTTGATGATCGACGTCGACCATTTCAAGCAGGTCAACGACACTTACGGCCACGTCGCGGGCGATGCCGTTCTCGGCGAAATTGCCGGGATCGTCGCCCGCAACGTCCGCGGGTTCGATCTGACGGCGCGCTACGGCGGCGAGGAGTTCGCAGTGGTGATGCCGGACACTTCCTCGGATATCGCCGCCGTGGTCGCGGGTCGTCTGCGCGAGCGCGTCGCCGCGACGCGAATCGTGGTGCGTGGAATCGTTGGGGAAATCACAACCAGCGTCAGTATCGGCATCGCGCAAAGCCGGGAAACGGGCGATACTCCCGAGACGCTGCTCCAGCGTGCGGACGAGGCGCTCTACGAAGCCAAGCGGCTGGGACGCAACCGGGTGGTGGTGGCGGGAGAGTCGACGACAATGGGACCTCCTACCAAGTCCTAAATCCTGCGGACCTGGGCTACTTGATCTTGGCTTCCCGGAACACGACGTGCTTGCGCACGACGGGATCGTACTTCTTCATCTCGAATTTTTCGGTCGAGCTGCGGGGATTCTTTCGCGTCACGTAGTAGAACCCCGTAGCCGCGGTGCTGACCATTTTGATCAAGATGCTTGTGGGCTTGGCCATGGCGCGTATTCCCTCGTTGCGAGTCGGGCGCGCACCTTAGCGCCGCCCTCCGGACTGTCAAGACATCGAATAAATCAGCGGCGCGCTCCCGCCTTCGCGGAGCCCGCTTTGGCGGGCGAAGGAAGGTCGGCGGTTGCGGCCGAACGCGCCATGGTGCGCTGGAAGAGCGCCGGTTCGCGCAACAGGCGAAGCGCGACCTCGGTCTCGATCCCGGCGTTTTCGTTGGCTTCGGCCGGGCAGGAGGAACGGAGCTTGCGACTGTGTTTTTCATCGGCGAGCCCGGCGCGGCGCCAAACGGCCAAAGTCGCCGCGTCCTTCTCCGCGCGCCGAAGCGCGCGGGCGACGCTTTTCTCGTCGCCGGCGAGAAGTCCGCTGGTGCAAATGTTCGGCGCGACCCCAAGGCCGTGAAGAACGTATCCCGAAGGCGCCACCAATCGCGACCAGGTGAGCGTGATTTCGCCCTCGTTCGGCAGGCGGATGACAGTCTGCACGGTGCCCTTGCCGTAGGAAGCCGTGCCGACGACTACGGCGCGATCCCGGTCTTGTAACGCCGAAGCGACGATCTCGGCCGCCGAGGCCGATTTGCCGTCCATCAGGATTACGATCGGGCGGCCGTCGGCGATGTCCTGTTCGCTCGCCTCGTACATCTGCACGCTGTCGGGATGGCGGCCGTGGGTCGAAATCATTCGGCCCTGCGTCAGGAACAGGTCCGCGACCCGGGTCGCTTGCTTGAGGATGCCACCAGGGTTGCCGCGGAGATCGAGCGCCACGCCGCGGAAATTCGTGCCGAGATCGCGCTTGGCTTTCGCGACGTTCGCTTCGACCCCGGCCGCCGTCTCCTGGTTGAAGTTTGAAATCTTGAGATAAAGCACGCGATCGCGGACGTGCGCCGTGACGGTCTGCGGGACGATGTGCGTGCGTTCGAGCGCGAAGCGGAGCGGCTTGGGTTCGCCGTCGCGCCGGACGGTCAGCGCCACGCGGCTGTGGACCGGCCCGCGCAAGTGGCGGGAAATCTCGGCGTTGTCCATGCCGGCGACCGGCAGATCGCCGATGTGGGTGATGTGGTCGTTCTTCTGGATGCCCGCGCGCTCCGCCGGGGTCTCCGGCAGCACGCTGGTGACGCGCACCGCGCCTTCGACGAGGTTGAAACGGAGGCCGATTCCGCCGTAGCCGTCGCGCCGGGCTCGGTTGCGGGCGGCCTCTTCCGCGCCGGCGTAGCGCGAAAAGACGTCGAGCCGCGCCAGCGCCCCGTCGAAGACGGCTTCGTAGATCTTTTCGGCGTCGGCGGCGGCGAATTCGGCCGAGTGCGCCCGCGCCGCGACGGCCATGTCGGTCGTCAGCCGGCTCCAGGACTGCGGATCGTTCGCCGCCGGAACCGGTCGGGAGAC
>MIAC01000102.1:0-447 GCA_001830475.1 Rhodospirillales bacterium RIFCSPLOWO2_12_FULL_67_15 | reverse complement strand
ATCGAAATGGTCGCGTTCTCGCGCGTCGCGGTCATGGAGGGATCGATGGCGCCAAAGCCGCGCAGCCCGTCGAGCACCAGCTTTTCCACGGACACGGTATCGATATAGCGGGCGACGATACTGGAAAAGCCGACGGTAAAAACCTCCTCGGCGACGTCCGCGGAGAAGACGGGCGACCGCACCGATGGCGCCGGAGCGGCGCAACCGGCGAGCGCGGCGAAGAGCGCGAAGGCGACAAGCCGAGCGGGACGGGGAATCAGCAGAACCATGGCGCGATTGTGCGCTCTTTTTGGCCCTGCGTCAGCCCCTGCGGCGGGCCTCCCGGCGGAAGCGGCCTCGGGGACCTTTTTCCGGCCACAATGGCAGCCGGCCGTTTCCCGCACGCGAGGAATCGCCGGTTCCTTCCGCCAGCGCGAAGATCATGCCGCCGGTGACGGGATCGGCCTC
>MIAC01000101.1 GCA_001830475.1 Rhodospirillales bacterium RIFCSPLOWO2_12_FULL_67_15 | reverse complement strand
GCCGGCGCAAGAACTACCGCCGCCGCGTCGGCCACCGCCAGGAACTGACGCGACTTCGCATCCTCGGCGTGAGCCAGACCGGCGAAGCGCCCGCCTTCGCCCCGAGCGCGAAGAAGGTGGAAGCCAAGCCCGCAGCCGCGGCGAAGAAAGCCGCGGTCGCGGCGGCGAAACCAGCAGGCAAGACCAAGGCCAAGAGCAAAAGCAAGGCAAAGGAGTAACCCCTCATGGCGCACAAGAAAGCAGGCGGCAGCTCGCGCAACGGCCGCGACAGCGCCGGCCGCCGCCTCGGCGTCAAGCGCTCCGGCGGTCAGATCGTCCTCGCCGGCAATGTGCTGGTCCGCCAGCGCGGAACCACGTTTCATCCCGGCGACAACGTCGGCATCGGCCGCGACCACACGCTGTTTGCCCGTGCCGGCGGCCAGGTCCGATTCAAGTCGGGCCGCGGCGGACGGACCTACGTGAGCGTGGAGCCGTCCGCGTAGCCGTTCGCTCCGGCCAATCGCGCCGCGATCACGCGCGGGGGAATGGCCGGGCCATTCCCCCGTTTTTCGTTTTCGGGCTTGAGAGAGTCGCATGAAGTTTCTCGACGAGGCCAAGATTTTCGTCAAAAGCGGCGACGGCGGTCCCGGCTGCGTCGGATTCCGCCGCGAGAAGTTCATCGAGTTCGGCGGTCCCGACGGCGGCGACGGCGGCCGGGGCGGCGACGTTATCGTCGAGTGCGCGACCGGTCTCAACACCCTGATCGATTTCCGCTACCGCCAGCACTTCAAGGCGGCGCGCGGCGGCCACGGCATGGGCCAGAACCGCTCCGGGGCGAAGGGCGCCGACGTCGTCGTCCGGGTTCCCGTCGGCACGCAGATCCTCGACGCGAGCAAGGAACACGTCGTCGCCGACATGGCCGAGCCCGGCCAGCGGATCGTGCTCGCCAAGGGCGGCGACGGCGGCTTCGGCAACGCCCATTACAAAACCTCGACCAACCGCGCGCCCCGGAAATTCACCCCCGGCTGGCAAGGCTCGGAACGCTGGCTGTGGCTCCGGCTCAAGCTGATCGCCGACGTCGGGCTGGTCGGGCTTCCCAACGCGGGCAAGTCGACGCTGCTCGCGGCGTTGACGCGGGCGCGGCCGAAGATCGCCGCCTATCCGTTCACCACGCTCCATCCCAACCTCGGCGTCGCCGGGACCGACGGCGAGGAGTTGATCCTCGCCGACATTCCCGGCTTGATCGAGGGCGCGCACCAGGGCGCCGGGCTCGGCACCCGCTTTCTCGGCCACGTCGAGCGCTGCCCGGTCCTCTTGCATCTGGTCGACGGCACCTTCGAGGACGTCGCGCTCTCCTGGCGCACGGTCCGGCGCGAATTGAAGGCCTATGGCGCCGGGCTCGCGCGCAAGCCCGAGATCGTGGCGCTGAACAAGTGCGACGCGCTGACACCCGAAGCCATCGCCGAAAAACGCCTGGCCCTCGCCCAGGCCCGCTTCGGCCGCCGGGCCAGGGAAAAGCAGGACGAGATCGCGGTCATTTCGGGCGTCGCCGGGACCGGCCTCACCGCGCTTGTCCGCCGTCTGCACGCGGTCGCGCGGGCGAATCCCCGCGCGCGCTCCGCGATGCCCCCCTACCGGGGGGCGCGCGCGAAAAAGAAAACCGGGAAAAAGGCATCTGCCGGCGCCCGGACCCGGACGAAGTCGCTGCGCGCGGCGGGGATTACGGCGTCATGAGCGCGCCTGGCGCAAATGTTAATACGACGCTCGCCGAAGGCCGGCGCGTGGTGGTCAAGGTCGGCTCGACCCTGCTGGTGGATCCCGAGCGCGGCACCGTGTATCGGCGCTGGCTCGAGGCCCTCGCCGACGACGTCGCCCGGCTCCGCGCCCGCGGCCAGGAGGTGTTGATCGTGTCCTCGGGCGCGATCGCGGTCGGGCGGCGGCACCTCGCCTTCGCCGACGGCGAGCTCAGCCTGCCGGAGAAGCAGGCGGCGGCGGCGGTCGGCATGGTCCATCTCGCCCACGCCTATCACGACACCCTCGCCCGCCACGGTCTCACCGTCGCCCAGGTGCTGTTGACGCTGGACGACACCGAGAACCGGCGGCGCTACCTCAACGGCCGCAACACCCTGAACGAGATTCTCCGCCTCGGCGCGGTGCCGCTGATCAACGAGAACGACACGGTCGCGACCGACGAAATCCGCTTCGGCGACAACGACCGACTCGCCGCGCGCGTCGCGGCGATGGTCAGCGCCGATACCTTGGTGCTGCTCTCCGACATCGACGGCCTCTACGACCGCGATCCGCGCACGCACGAGAACGCGCGGTTCATCCCGGTGGTCCGCACGGTCGGCCCCGAGATCGAGGCCATGGCCGGCCATTCCGGCTCGGCCTTGGGCTCGGGCGGGATGGTGACCAAGATCGCCGCCGCGCGCATCGCCACCGCCGCCGGCTGCCGCATGGCGATCGCCGCCGGCCACGTGCTGGCGCCGCTGAAGGCGATCGAGTCCGGCGCGCGTTGCACCTGGTTCCTGCCCGATTCGAGTCCGCGCACCGCGCGCAAGCGCTGGATCGCGGGCGCGCTCAGGCCCTTAGGAGCGCTCACGGTCGACGCCGGCGCGCTTCAGGCGCTGGCGGCGGGAAAAAGCCTCCTGCCCGCGGGCATCACGCGCGTCGACGGCGTTTTCCTGCGCGGCGACGCGGTCCAGGTGCTGGAGCCGTCGGGCCGCGAAATCGGCCGCGGGCTCGCGGCTTACGCCGCCGACGAGGCCCGCCGCATCGCCGGCCACAAAAGCGGTGAATTCGAATCGCTTCTCGGCTACCGTGGCCGGGACGAGATGATCCATCGCGACGATTTGGTTCTGACCGGGTCCGGGAGCGAGGCAGGAGAGGGCGCGCCATGACGAACCCCGCGATCGAATGCGCGCCGAACGGTCCCTATCTGGTCAAGAATCTCGATCCGCTCAGGAATTCGAAAGGGGACAGTCTCGCGACCAAGCCGGTCACCGCTCTTTGCCGCTGCGGCCGCTCGTCGACCAAGCCGTTCTGTGACGGCACCCACAAGAATATGGGTTTCACCGGCGAGCGATCGACCGATGGCGGCAACGTCAAGCGCATGAGCTATGAGGGCAGGCGCATAACGATTCACGATGACCGCGGGATTTGCGCCCATGCGGGATACTGCACCGAAGGCCTTCGGGCGGTTTTCGACTCCGAGAGGAAACCGTGGATCGATCCTGACGGTGCGAGCGTGGAGAAGGTCATCGCGATCATCCGGCAATGCCCGTCGGGGGCGCTGAGCTACAGCCTCGATGGGGTCGAGCATCTTGATCAAACGCGCGCGCCCTCGATTACGGTGACCGAGAACGGACCCTATGCCGTTGTTGGCGGCGTTCGGCTCGTTGGAGCCGACATGAGGGACGGCGCGTCGACGGAGCACTTCACGCTCTGCCGTTGCGGCGCCTCCAAGAACAAGCCATTCTGCGACGGCAGCCACTGGGAGATCGGGTTCAAGGACGACAAGAACTAGTGCATGATCCATCGCGACGATTTGGTTCTGACCGGGTCCGGGAGCGAAGCGGGGGAAGGCGCGCCATGATCGCCAGGCCCGTCCGCAAGGTGCCGGCCCGCGCAAGGACCAAGGCCGCGAGCGTCGCCTTGCTGATGGACGGCATCGGCAGCGCCGCCCGCGCCGCCGCGGCCCGGCTGGCGGAAACCCCGGCCGAGGTCAAGAACGAGGCGCTCCGCGCCGCCGCGCGCGCGCTGATCGAGGATCGCAAGGACATCCTCGCCGCCAACGCCCGCGATCTCGAGGCCGCCCGCGCGCCCGGCGGCGCAGGCCGCCCAGACATAAGACCGGGCGCCAAGGATGCCGCCGGGTCTATGGATATGGGCGCCTCCGCGCCCGGCTTTTCCAAGGCCATGCTCGACCGGCTGATGCTGGACGATGGGCGCGTGCGCGCGATGGCCCGGGCGGTCGAGGACGTGGCGGCGCTGCCCGACCCGGTCGGCGCCGTGATCGCCGACTGGACGCGGCCGAACGGCCTCCGAATCCAGCGGGTGCGCGTTCCCATCGGCGTCATCGGGGTGATCTTCGAATCGCGGCCCAACGTCGCGGCCGACGCGGGCGCGCTCTGCCTCAAGGCGGGCAACGCCTGCATCCTGCGCGGCGGCTCGGAAAGCTTCCACTCGGTCGGCGCCATCGTCGCCGCGCTCCGCCGGGGCCTCGGCGCGGGCAAAGTACCCGAGGGCGCGATCCAGATGGTCCCGACCACCGATCGCGCCGCGGTCGGGCGGATGCTGACCATGACCGCGTTCATCGACGTGATCGTGCCGCGCGGAGGCAAGTCGCTGATCGAGCGGGTGACGGCGGAAAGCCGCGTGCCGCTGTTCAAGCACCTCGAAGGCCTCTGCCACACCTACGTCGACGGCGCCGCCAATCCGATCAAGGCCCGCGCCATCGTGCTCAACGCCAAGATGCGCCGGACCGGCATTTGCGGCGCGACCGAAACCTTGCTGGTGGACCGCGCGAAGTACCGCGCGCTGCTGCCGCCGATTCTCGAGGATCTGATCGGGGCGGGCTGCGAGGTGCGCGGCGATCCCGACGTTCGCGCGCTCGATCCCCGGGTCAAACCGGCGGCGGCCGAGGACTGGGACACCGAATACCTCGACGCGATCATCTCGGTCCGGGTCGTGGACGGCGTCGAGGGCGCGATCGCGCATATCCGCGCGCACGGCTCCGGCCATACCGACGCCATCGTCACCGACGCCCCGGCGGCGGCGGAAGCCTTCCTCCGCAAGGTGGACAGCGCCATCGTCATGGTCAACGCCTCGACCCAGTTCGCCGACGGCGGCGAATTCGGCATGGGCGCCGAGATCGGCATCTCGACCGACAAGCTCCACGCCCGCGGTCCGGTCGGAGTCGAGCAACTGACCAGCTTCAAGTACGTGGTGCGCGGCACCGGGCAATGCCGGCCGTGATGGTACGGCCGCCTCGCGGTCGGCGAATCGGGCTTCTCGGCGGCTCGTTCAATCCCGCCCACGAAGGACACCTCCACATCAGCCGCGCCGCGCTCGCGAAACTCCGCCTCGACGAGGTCTGGTGGCTGGTTTCGCCGCAGAATCCGCTCAAGCCGGTCCGCGGCATGGCGGCGCTGGCGACGCGGGTCCGCATCGCGCGCGAGGTCGCCCGCCACCCCTGCGTTCGCGTGACCGCGATCGAGGCCGAACTCGGCACCACCCACACCGCCGCCACCCTCAAGCGCCTGATCGAGCGGGTCCCCGACGCCCGTTTCGTGTGGCTGATGGGCGCGGACAACCTGATCCAGATTTCCCGCTGGCATGATTGGCGCGCGATCTTCGCCTCGGTCCCGGTTGCGGTTTTCGCCCGGCCCACGTATTCTTTGCGGGCGCTGGCCTCCGACGCCGCCCGGCGGTTCGCCTCGGCGCGAATTCCGGAAACGGCGGCCGGCGCGCTGGCGGATGCGCGCCCGCCGGCCTGGGCGTTTCTCCGCATCCGGCCCAGCGCAGCCTCCGCCACGGCGATTCGCGCGCGCGCGCCGCGCCACGCCACGCGGAACAAGGCCCAGGATGAAGACCTTGTTAAAGCGGCCGAGCGTATAGTCGAGACGACCCGGACGATAACGGCAAAGACCCGACGCCAAACGAAAAGGAGAGAACCATCACGCGACGGACGACGCAGAAAGCTCCCCCGGCGAGCCTGAAGCTGCTCAAGCTGGTGGAAAAATCCCTGGATGACGACAAGGCCGAGGACGTGGTCGTCATTCCCCTCATAGGCAAGACCGATATCGCCGACTTCATGGTGGTGGCGACCGGCATCTCCCAACGCCACATCGGGGCCCTGGCGCAACATCTCCGCGAACGGATCAAGGCGAAGATCGCCCGCGATGCTTTGGTCGAGGGCGAGGGCCCGCGCGACTGGGTCTTGGTCGATGGGGGCGACGTGATCGTTCACTTGTTCCGCCCCGAGACGCGCGCCTTCTACGCGCTCGAAAAGCTGTGGATGGACACGCCCTCCCGCGCCCGGGCGGTTTGAGGGAGCGTTGCGCGTCACCATCGCCGCCGTCGGACGGTTCGGAGGCGGGCGCGGCAAAGGGGCCGGGGCGCGCGCCCTGTTCGACGATTACGCCGGCCGGCTTTCCGTTCCGCTCGCGCTCAAGAGCTGCGAGGAAAAGCGCCCGCTGGCGGTCCCGGAACGCAAGCGGCGCGAAGCCGAGCTTCTTTTCAAGCTCGTCCCGAAGAGCGCGCTGGTGGTGGCCCTCGATCGGCGCGGCAAGGCTTTCTCCAGCGCCGACTTCGCCCGCCTGCTCGAGTCCTGGCGGAACCGGGGAATCAAGGACGTATGCTTTCTGGTCGGCGGCGCCGACGGGCTCGACGATTCGGCCCTCCCCAAGGCCGCGCTGGTGCTTTCGCTCGGACCCATGACCTGGCCGCACCTCCTGGTCCCGGTCCTGTTGGCCGAGCAGCTTTTCCGCGCCGAAAGCATCCTTGCCGGGCATCCCTATCATCGGGAATGAAGGGGGTCGGGCGGACTTCGGGCCCCGATTTTCCCCGTCTCGCCAACGCCCTTCCGACCCTTTATCCTATGGATAGCGATGAAATGCCGCCGCTTGAGGCCATGCGGCTGGCGGTGTCAAGCGAGACGTGGCCGGCGAGCGGTCGCGGAGGCAGGAAATGAAGTTCACGCGTATCACCGTCGACCCCCGTCAAATGGGGGGCGTTCCA
>MIAC01000100.1 GCA_001830475.1 Rhodospirillales bacterium RIFCSPLOWO2_12_FULL_67_15 | reverse complement strand
GCGGCCGCGCTGACCGGCGCGCGCGGCGCGGGCGCGGGCGGCGGCTCGGCCGCCGCGATCGTCGGCGCGACCGGTGCCGGAGCCGCGCGCGAAGCCGGCGTTCCGGAATCTTCTGTTTGCCGCGGGATGGCCGCGGCATAGCGGGGTTGCCCGCCGCCGCTATCGGCGAGCAGGCCGCGCCCGGCGGGGCGCGCGATTCGCTCGGCGACATCGCTCGTTTCGGATCTGCGCGCCGGTTGCGCGGGAGCCGCTTGAGCGGACCCCTGGGCTTGGGCCCGCGCCTGGCGCTGTTTCTGTCTTTCCGCCTCTTGCTTCTTTTTCTCCGCTTCGGCGTCGTCGCCGGAGAAATAATCGGCCGTGCTCCGGTACCAATGCGCCGGATTGGCCGCGTCCGGAATCGAGGCGCACGCCCCGAGCAGAAGCAAGGCGCCGAGCGGCATCGCGGCGGAAAATATCTTGCGTTTTCGTGTCATGAACGACGACGCCTCCGAGACCCCACAAGGAGGATGCGCGCATCCGGGCGCGCGGGCGAATCCCCGCGCGCTTTAGATGATGCGCCCCTACTATTCATATGCATTAATGTTCGATCTCTTAATTCCGCATGAACGCTCTGGCAATGCCGCGGCACGACCACTCGCTTGTTGCGCCGCAGCATAGCGCACGCGCGACCGAATCGCCAACATGCCCGACGAAACGTGGTTAACCGGGCGCGGCATCCCTTGGCGGATACGGAGAAGACCCCCATATACCTCCAACCCCCCAGCCTGCAATGATATAAGACGAAGGGGCAGGCCCATGAGCGACAGCAAAGAAAAACGCGCCGGCGCGGGCACAACCGAGCGGCCCGCGGCCAGCATGGCGGACGTCGCCGAACGGTCGCAGCGGCTGGTGGTGGACTTTCTCACCCGCCACGGGCCCGAGATCGCTTCTTCGTCCACGCCCGATCCGCTCAACATCGGCAACGCGTTTCTCGAGATGACGGCGCGGCTGATGGCCGATCCGGTACGCATGGCGCACGCCCAGATGTCGCTATGGCAGGATTACCTCGGCCTGTGGCAGAACACGGCGGCGCGGATGATGGGTCTCGACGCCCCCCCGATCGCCGCTCCCGAACGCGGCGACCGCCGTTTCAAGGACGCCGCCTGGTCCGACAACCAGATTTTCGATTACGTCAAGCAGTCCTACCTGCTGACCTCGCGCTGGCTGCAATCGACCGTGCGCGACGTCGAAGGCATGGACCGCCGCACCGCCAAGAAAGTGGATTTTTACACCCGCCAGTTCGTCGAGGCGCTCTCGCCCAGCAACTTCGTGATGACCAACCCCGAAGTGCTGCGCGCGACCATGGAAACGGGCGGCGACAACCTGGTCCGCGGGCTCAGCAACCTGCTCACCGACCTGGAGCGCGGCAAGGGGCGGCTCGCCATCCGCATGACCGACGTGAACGCCTTCGAGGTCGGCAAGAACATCGCCGTCAGCCCGGGCAAGGTCGTCTTCCGCAACGAGCTGATGGAGCTGATCCAGTACCAGCCCTCGACCCCGGCCGTGCGCCGGACCCCGCTCTTGATCGTGCCACCGTGGATCAACAAGTTCTATATCCTGGATTTGCGCCAGGAGAATTCGTTCATCAAGTACGCCGTGGACCAGGGCCACACCGTCTTCGTCATCAGCTGGGTCAACCCCGACGCCAAACTCGCCGCCAAGACGTTCGACGACTACATGCTCGACGGTCCGATCGCCGCGCTCGGCGCGGTCGAGCGGGCCACCGGCGAGGACGGCGCCAACGTCATCGGCTATTGCATCGGCGGGACCCTGCTCGCCTGCACGCTCGCCTACCTGGCGGCGAAGGGCGACAAGAAGCTCGCCGCCCGGATCAAGAGCGCGACCTTCTTCACCTCGATGGTGGACTTCGAGGATTCCGGCGAACTCGGCGTCTTCATCGACGAACAGCAGCTCGCCAGCCTCGAAAGCTCCATGGGCAAGCGCGGTTATCTCGAAGGCAACGAGATGTCCGCGGCTTTCAACATGATGCGCGGGACCGACCTGATCTGGTCGTTCGTCGTCAACAACTACCTGCTCGGCAAGGAGCCGTTCCCGTTCGACCTGCTCTACTGGAACTCGGATTCGACGCGGATGCCGGCGGCGATGCACTCTTTCTATCTCCGCACGATGTACCACGAGAACAAACTCTCGGAGCCGGGCGGCATCGCGCTCGCCAATGTCGCGCTCGACCTCCGCAAGATCAAGGTTCCGACCTACATCATGGCCACGCGCGAGGACCACATCGCGCCGTGGAAGTCGGTTTACGTCGCGACCCAGCTTTACGGCGGGCCGAAGCGGTTCGTGCTCGCGGCCTCGGGCCATATCGCCGGCGTCGTCAATCCGCCGGCGGCGAAGAAGTACTGCTACTGGGACAACGCCAAGCTCCCCAAGGATCCGGACGACTGGATCGCCCAAGCGGCGCAGCGCGAGGGCTCCTGGTGGCCGGACTGGGACGTCTGGGTCAAGGCGTTCGCGGGCGACGAGGTTCCGGCGCGCGCGCCCGGCACCGGCGGGCTCAAGGCGCTCGCTAACGCGCCCGGAGATTACGTCCGGGCACGGCTGATTTCCTGATCACGCCGCCGGGATCGCGGCGCGCATGCGCGCGGTCCCGCCGGTAGGCGGGCCAACAACGGAATCCCCGCGCGCGTCTGACGATGCGCCCCGATCCCCGCCTTCGCGGGGAGGGCGCTCGGCGCGCGGCTCGCTGCCGCGCGGCTCGACGCCCCGGGAAGTCGCCGGCTCCTGCTGCAGGGCGCGCGCCTTGCGCAAGCCCCGGGCGATGGAATCGAGATCGCGCTCGATTTCGGCCGCCGGCCGCCGGCCGGCGCCGAGCACGTCTTCGTTGCGCAGCGCCCGCACTTCGCCTTCGAGGACTTTGAGCCGCTGGTCCAATCCGACGATCCAGCGATCCTTCTGTTCGAGGCCCTGGGCGAGCGCGATGACGAAAGGATTCTGCGACGGATCCGAACGCTGATTGAGGCGCTTCACCACTTCGGCGGTGAACCACACGGCGACGAAGGCGACGAAAACAGCGACGATGCTGAGCGTCTCGGCCATCGCAACTCAGTCCTCCTCACGCACGGCAGCCGGAGCCCTGAACCCCGCGCCGACGCAATTCCGCCCATGATGGAAGCCGCGGGGTAAAGAATCGGTAAAGGAACCGAGTTCGGAGCCCTGTGGGGGGTCGCCCCGATAGGGGCGCATCATGAATATGCGCGCGGGGATTCGCCCGCGCGCCCTTCGCCGCGGCCGGTCCCGTCCCCGCCCCGATCCCTGGATCCGGCCGAAACCGGACTTTGCCGGCAGGGCCGGCCGGGCCTTGATCGAAATCAATGTGATTCCCCGCATCAATTGCTCTTATGGGCCGCCGCGGTGCCGACTCGGACCGGGGAAGCCTTTCTTTTGCACACAGGAGCGCCCGCCATGAGCCTGCTCGTGCCGCCCGACGCCGCCGAGGTGGCGAGCCATTTCAGCCGGACCTTGCGCCAAGCCGAGCGCGGCGAATGGCCGTACGTCCACTGGAAGATGCGCGACATGCTGCCGGAGAAGGTCTGCATCGGCTTCCTCATCCTGCCGATCGCGCCGCCCGTGCTCGGCAAGACCGACGGGACGCGCAATACCTACAACAACACCCGAACCTTCATCACACCGTCGATGCGCGCGCGGTTTCCGGTCTGCGCGGTGCTCGCCGACGCGCTGCAGCGGCCGGACGTGGCGCGGCTGATCGGCGAAACGTTCAAGATCGGGGTCGCGGGCAGCTACCTGCGGATGGAGTACATGCAGGACCTCGACGGGGCGTGGCTCGAGCCGCATCGCGATATCCCCGAGAAGCTCTTCTCGATGGTGATCTATCTCTTCACCGGTCCCGACGCCAAGGACTGGGGGACGGACATCTACGATGCCGACCGCAAGTGGGTCGGGCGCGCTTCGGGCGAGTTCAACACCGGCGCGACCTTCGTCTCCGGCCCCCACACCTGGCACGGCTTCGATAAGCGTCCGATCAACGGCGTGCGCCGCCTGATGGAGATCAACTACGTCCGCTCCGACTGGCGCGACCGCAATCAACTTTGTTTTCCCGACCGGCCGATTGCCGTGTCGTGACGGCGGGACCCGCGACGATCATGCCGTTCCACGGCGAAGCCGATCCCCTGGCGCCGCGAAGCCGCGGGACCGTTCCAAGGATCGGACGCCGCGCCGGGCGCGTGGACGGCGGAATCGCCAGCCGAAGCTTCCACGGGGCGGACGGCGGCGCGGAGCACTTCATCTGCGTGCAAGCGCCGGGAAAACTCGGTCTTCAGGACCTGATCGAGCTTGTCCAGGACCGCTACGCGGCGGCGCGCGAGGCCCTCGGGCTCGCGTCCGAAACCGCGGTCTTCCGCCGGCTCTTCCTCAGCGACACGATCAACCAGGTGGCGCGGGTCCGCGCCAGCGGCTTGGCCCTCGATCCGCCCGGCAGCCCCGTCGCCGTCTCGATCGTGCAGCAACCGCCGTTGCCCGGCGCGAAGATCGCGCTCTTCGCCTATCACGTCGAAGGCGGGGGCGAGCCCGTGAAACGCCGCCTGTCGGCGCGGCACGTGCTCGTCGAGCGGAACGGCCTCGGCCATCTCTGGAGCCCCCGGCTCTGCGCCGGCGCCGGCGGCTCGCCGGTGTCGGCGGCGGCGCAGACGCGGGAGCTGTTCGACGATCTCATCCGCACCCTCGCGAGCCAAGGCGGCACGCTCCGCGATCATTGCGTCCGGACGTGGGTCTACCTCAAGGACATCGACGTCTTTTATCAAGACATGGTCGACAGCCGGCGCGAGCTGTTCGCCGAGCAGGGGATGACCGGCGCCACCCACTTCATCGCCAGCACCGGGATCGAGGGCGCGTGCGCGCACCGCTACGATCTCGTCGCCATGGACGCCTATTCGATTCTTGGTCTCGTTCCCGCGCAGGTTTCCTATCTCAACGACTTCGACCGGCTGTGCCCGACCCAGGACTATAACGTCACGTTCGAGCGCGGCACACGCATCGCCTACGCCGACCGCGCCCACTTGTTCATTTCCGGAACCGCGAGCATCGACCGCTCCGGCGCGGTCGTGCATCCGGGCGACGCGCTGCGCCAGCTCGACCACGCCGTCGCCAACATCGAGGCCCTGTTGCGCGCGGGCCGGGCGGGCCTCGACGACCTGATGCACCTCCTCGTCTATCTCCGCGACCCGACCGACTTTGCCCGCGTCGACGGCTATCTCGGCCACCGCTTTCCCGGCCTCCCGCGGCTGATCGTCCAGGGGCCGGTTTGCCGGCCGGAATGGCTGGTCGAGGTCGAAGGCATCGCCGTCACCCCGAACGACGCGCCCGAGCTGCCTTCGTTCTGACGAGGCCCTCCGCCTCGAATCCGGCCGTTCAAATCACCGGGGTTTCGCGGTAGGTGCCGAACACGCCCTTCAAGGTCTCGACGATGTCGCCCATGCTCGCGCCCGACTTCACCAACTCGATGGTGATCGGCATCAGGTTCACGCTCTCGTCCTTGGCCACCGCTTTCAACTCGTCCAACAGCCGGGCGAGCTTCTGGTTGTCGCGGGTCGCGCGCACTTTATTGAGGCCCGCGATCTGGCGGCGCTCGGTTGCCGGATCGTACGGGTGGGTCTCGATCTTGGCGCGCGCTTCGCGCTCGAGGTACTTGTTGACGCCGATCACGGCGCGTTCTCCGCTCGCCTTCTTGAGCGCGAAGTCGTAGGCCGAATCGGCGATTTCCTTCTGGAACCAGCCCTGCTCGATCGCCGCCAGGGTTCCGCCCATGGCGTCGACTTCCGCGACGATTGCGAAAATCCGGCGCTCGATCTCGTCGGTCAGCGCCTCGATGCAGTAGGAACCGCCGAGCGGGTCGATCACCGAGGTCACGTTGGTTTCGTCGGCGATCACCTGCTGGGTGCGGAGCGCGAGGCGCATCGCCTCCTCGGTCGGAATCGCGAAGGCCTCGTCGAGGCCGTTGGTGTGCAGGCTCTGGGCCCCGCCGAACACCGCCGCCAGCGCCTGATACGCGGTCCGCATCAGGTTGACCTGGTATTGCGGCTTGGTCAGCGTCGCCGCCGCCGTCTGGCAATGGAAGCGGAGCCGCATCGATTCCGGGTTCTTGGCGCCGAAGCGCTCTTTCATGATCCTGGCGTAGGCGCGGCGCGCGGCGCGGAACTTGGCGACTTCTTCCAAAAAATCCGCCTGGGCGACGAAGTAGTAGGAGAGCCGGGGCGCGAATTCGTCCACCGGCATACCCGCCTCGACCACTTCCTCGACGTAGGCGATGGCGTTGCAGAGCGTGAACGCGGCTTCCTGAACCGCGGTCGCGCCGGCTTCCGAGATGTGGTAGCCGGAGATGTTGACCGGGTTGTAGCGGCGCATGTTGCGCGCGCAATAGACGATGGTGTCGCGGACGATGCGCATCGAGGGCCGGGGCGGGAAAATCCATTCCTTCTGCGCGACGTATTCCTTGAGGATGTCGTTCTGGATGGTGCCGGAGAGCCTGTCGAGGTCATCGCCGCGCTTCTCGGCCAGCGCCACGTACATCGCGAGCAGAATCCACGCCGACGGATTGATGGTCATCGAAACCGAGATGGTTTCGAGATCGATGCCGTCGAACAGCGCCTCCATGTCGGCGAGCGTATCGACCGCCACGCCCTCGCGCCCGACCTCGCCCGCCGACATGGGATGATCGGAGTCGTAGCCCATCAGGGTCGGCATGTCGAAGTCGGTCGACAGGCCCGTCTGCCCCTGCGCGATGAGGTACTTGAATCTCCCGTTGGTGTCCTCCGCGGTGCCGAAGCCGGCAATCTGGCGCATGGTCCACAAGCGGCCGCGGTACATGGTGGGATAGGCGCCGCGGGTATAGGGATACTGGCCGGGAAGGCCGATGTCCTCGGCGGGCGTCTGCGCGAGATCGAGCGCGGTGTATACCCGCTTCAGGGGAAATCCCGTGACGGTGCGCGACTCGGCCTGCCGCTCCGGCGACTTTTTCAGGAAGGCGGCGAGCTCGATCTGCTCCCAGGCTTCGAACTGCCGGCGAAACTCGTCGAGTTCCTTGCTCATCGCGTGACCTCCATGCCGATGTGCGCCAATAGCCGGCGCGCGGCGGTGTGCGGAGAGATGCGCGCCCCGGAAAGCTCGGCGAGCAGATCGGCCATCCGCCCCTGGCGATGACGCTCGAATTCGTCGTGCAATACCTGTTCGGCCGCCTTGAGCATTCTTCGTTCCCGGATGGACTGACGACGCCCCTCGTATTCTCCGCTCGTCACGAGATATTGGCGGTGCGCGTCGATCGCGGCGAGGAGTTCGGCGACGCCCTCGCCGCTTGGCGAGCAGGTCTTGATCACCGGCACCGCGCGTCGCAAGCCGGTAGCCGGCAGGCCCAGTCCGAGCATCGATTTGAGCTCGGACACCGTCCGGTCGGATTCTGGCTTGTCGCCCTTGCTCACCGCGTGCACGTCCGCGATTTCGAGGATGCCGGCCTTGATCGCCTGGATGTCGTCGCCCAGCCCGGGGGCCGATACCACCACGGTCGTGTGCGTAGCGCGCACCACGTCCACCTCGTCCTGGCCGACGCCGACCGTCTCGATGATGACCATGTCGTAACCCGCGGCGTCGAGGATGTCCACCGCCTCCAATGTACCGCGCGCCAGCCCGCCCAGGGCACCGTGCGTCGCCATGCTGCGCACGAACACCGAGGGATGGCTGGAAACCTCGCCCATGCGGATGCGGTCGCCGAGGATCGAGCCCCCGGAATACGGACTCGATGGGTCGACCGCGATGATGCCGGCCTTGCGTCCGGACTCCAGGAGGGCCGCGACGAGCTTGGACACCAGCGTCGATTTGCCGC
>MIAC01000099.1:10932-13859 GCA_001830475.1 Rhodospirillales bacterium RIFCSPLOWO2_12_FULL_67_15 | reverse complement strand
TCGGATACAAGTAATCTTCTCCGGATTCGTCGATGACCCGAATCTGTTTGTGTTTCTCGGCCGCCGGGTCGGGAAGCGCGATATATATTTTGCGCTTTTCGAGGGACACGGCGTAGCCCTCGTTGCGCACGCAGACAACGAATTGACGGGTGGATGAAACCGTTTTACTCATAGGATGCTTTCACGGTAAGTGCTAGATCTTGGATCCATGGTGGCAACGCCCCATGGGCGAGTCAAACGGAACAATCGGAGACGGACGATGGCGAACAATTCCTATGACCTGGGACAATACGTGGCCGATCTCCGCGCGATCGCAGCCGCGACCTCGGACGAGGCCGAAATCCTTGGCCGGGTGGCGCCGTTGGCGAAAAAGCTTGCGGCCGGGAAGGAATCCTGGCTCAGGCCGAAGCATTACGAAATCGACATCGAACAAGGGTTCGGCTTGCACCTCCTGCACGAGGAGCCGGACCATAGCCTGGCAGTTTTCGCGATAGCCTGGGCGCCCCACGACGGGTTCGGGCCCCACGATCACGGCACCTGGACCGTGGTCGCCGGGGTCGAAGGGGTCGAGCGGAATGTCAAATACAACCGTCTCGACGACCGCGCCCGGTCCGACCATGCGACATTGGCGGAACGGTGCACGATCTTGGCGGGGGCGGGGGATGTGATCTGCATCCGGGCCAAGGGCATCCACGCGGTTTGGAACGACAGCGACCACGTGACGATATCGCTCCACACATATGGCAGGCACATCAATTACACCGGCCGTTCGTCCTTCGACCTGGAGACCAACAAGGTCAAGCCCGTCGTCGTCGCCATCAGGTGAGGCGGGGATTGATCTGGCGCAGAGACCAAAGGCCCTCTCCTGGGGCAACGCGGTCGCGCCCGGCGGCGCGGCGCCCTTCCTTCGCCCGCCGGAGCGGGCTTCGCGAAGGCGGGTCGCGGAGTAGAGCCGCCCTCACATGGTGAGATTGAAGGCGACGCTGATCCGCTCTTCCTTGCCCTTCGTCGGCTTGACGCTGTGGCGGAGCCAACTCCGGAACAGGACCATGGTGCCGGTGCTCGGCACCACGTTGCGGATGAGCACGTTGAATATATTGCCGTGCGTGATCGGCGGATCGAGCATGACCTCCGACATCGGAGAATGAAACAAAAGCTCGCCGCAGTTCGGCGGCGCGGCGACGTAATAAATACCGCTGATCACCGAGTTTCGGTGCAGATGCACGTCCTGGGCATCCCCTTGGCCATAGACGTTGACCCAGCATTCGTTGATTCGCAGCGGATATCGTTCGAAATCGAGGCCGTAGCTCGACGCGAACGCCGCCGCTTCGGTCATGATCAGTCCGCCCAGTTTTTTGAACACGGGCCGCTCGAAAAGATTCAGGTCGCTGCGGATCGTCGTGTAGACGTGGCAGCTCCATCCCTCGGGGAGGCTATTGGGAACGGCGCCGCGAATGCGCGCGATCTCGTCCTTCAACTCGGCGTTCAAGGTATCGGCGTCGGGAATCTTGCTGAATTGCACCCCGACCGAGAACATCGGAATCGTCTCGCGGGCCATGGTCATCGCGGTCTCCAGTTTTTTCGCGCTGCGCCGGGCGTGAGCCGGCAAAATAGCGCAAACGACGGCTTTCGAGAAGCGCCGATACTCGCGGCCCGCCGCGCCCGGGGCAACGCGGGCGCGCTGTTCGGCCGGCCCGGCGCTGGCGGAGCGCGGGTCGGCGTATGAACCGACTTCAGCGACGGACTCCGGCGGTGCGGTTTTTTCCGGCCAACTCGAGAAACTTCTCTTTGATCCGCGCGAACAGTCCGGGCGGAACGAAGCCATAATCGAACACGCCCGGACGCCCGGGGAGAGACCGGAGGCCGCCATTCGGCCATTCGTCGACATTGTGCTCGGAGACGATCACCCAGCAGGGTTCGTCGTCCAACCCGAGCGCGCGCCGAACTCTTGGCGGAATCTCGATCCCGGCCGTATCGCCCGACGGGGCGGAACGGGTGATCGGCAGAATGACGACGAAACGGGGTTGCGCGGTCGAGTCGCTGGCGGCGACGAGACAAGCGGGACGGTCCTTGCCCTGATCCGCGCCCGCCGCGAGCGAATCCTCGCGGCGAATATTTAATGGCGGCGGGGATTCGCCCGCCGCCGGCGGAAACGACGCCCGGCGCGCGATCTCGGTCCTGACGCTCTATGGCGGCCTGGCTTCGACCGTGTTCTGGCTCGCAGGCTTCGAGTTGATCGAGGCGTTCGGGTGGCGCGCGACCTTCGCCGTCTACGCCGCCCTCAATCTATTCGTCTGCCTGCCGCTTCACGCGTTCCTTTTGCCCGCGCACCGCGCCGCCGGGACCGAAGGCGGAGGGCACGCTGGGGCCGAGGACAATCACGCCGGCGTTCTCGCCGGACGCGAGCGCAAAATCGCGCTGGTCACGCTGACGATGGCGTTCGTGCTGTTGATGTATGTCAACTCGGCCCTGTCGGCGCATCTGATCGACATTCTGACCGCATTCGGCCTGTCCCACGAGAGCGCGGTCGCGGTCGCGTCCCTGAAGGGCATCGGACAGGTGGCGGGGCGGATCTGGGAAATCGTCTTCGCCGCCGCGCTCCACCCGCTCGCGCTCACGGTGATCGCCATCGGGCTTACGCCGCTGGCGCTGATCGCGCTGCTGTTGCCGCAGGCGCTCGCCGGCGCGATCCTGTTCGCCTTCGGCCAGGGCGCGTCCAACGGCCTGGTGACGATCGCCCGCGGGGTCGCGCCGCTGGTGCTGTTCGGCCCCAGGGGCTACGGCGCGACGATCGGCGCCATGGCGGCCCCGGTTCTGATGGCGATCGCGCTCGCGCCGGCGGCCTATGCCGCACTCGTCGAGCTTTACGGGCATCAGGTCGCGATGCTCACCAACATCGCCGCCGCGACGGTCGGCTTGGCGCTGGT